>JAOTSC010000014.1 GCA_030247525.1 bacterium
GTCGAACCCCGAGTCCCGAATCCCGAACCCCTACGAATGGAACCCCGATTGCCCAATCCCCATTGCCCATCACCGAGCTTCTCCTGCCAACATCCTTAGGAGAATTGCGAACGGCGCTGCCAAGTGTGTATCAAGTGTCGGCAAATGGAACACGAAATGAAATCGAAGCGTCCTTTCAACTAACCGACAAGAACACCTTCGGCATCACACTACCTAACGGTTACAACCCCGACCATTCCTTGCGCATTGATCCCCTCATCTACAGCACATTTTTAGGGGGAAGTAGTGGAAGTGAGTATGGACTAAGTTTGGTTAGCGACAATATCGGCGGTGTATTTGTCAGTGGATCGTCTAATAGCGTAGACTTCCCAATTACTCCCGGTGCTTACGATTCCACGATGAGAAATCACCCTTGTTTCGTTACCCATTTGAGTAGTGATGGTACGCAAATTCTATCAAGCACGTTTATTGGTGGTACCGGTGGTGAACAACCCTATGGGATAGCGAACGATGGAAGCGGAGGAGTTATCATCGCTGGAAACACGTACAGTTATGACTACCCTATAACTTTATGGGCATTTGACCCAACGTTTAATGGAATGCACACCAATTGTTTTGTCACTCGATTGAATAGTAGCGGTTCCCAGCTTATCTATAGTACCTATCTTGGTGGAAGTAACGGGACTGAGAGCCAAGCATTAGCGCTTGCTGGCGATGGGAATGGCGGTGCAATCATCACTGGATATACCGGAAGTAACGACTTTCCATCAACTCAAAACGCCTATGACAATACTTACAATGGCGCTTTTGACTGCTTTGTTACATATCTAAATAATACCGGTAGAGGTTTACTCTTTAGCACATTTCTTGGTGGCAGCGACGACGATGTGGAAGCTGCAATCGACCGAACGAACAATGGTGAAATCTATCTTACCGGTGGCACTCGTTCCAGCAATTTTCCCACGACTCCGAACACGTATGATAGTTTGTTTAATGGAGTGCGCGATTGTTTCCTCGTGAAACTCAATTCTACCGGTTCGCAGCTTGAATATAGCACCTTTGTGGGTGGTACCGGCGACGATATGGGACACGGCATCGCAGTAGACGTAGATGGTATTGTTGCAGTTACCGGTGGGGTGCGAGGCAATGACTTCCCGACTACGACTGGTGCATTCGATACCTCCTACAATGCGAGTATCTCTGATTGCTTCTTGCTAAAAATGAACTGCACTACCTCACAATTGCTTGCCAGTACTTTTCTTGGCGGGAATGGTCTTGACCAAGGTGAATCTATCGTAATTAATCCCGGTAATGGCAGTTTAGTAGTCGTTGGTGAGACAAGTAGCTCCAATTTTCCTTGTTCAAGTAATTCTATTGATACAACATTTAGTGGTGGGACTTATGATGGTTTTGTGAGTCAGTTTGACAGCACCTTATCAACCCTTTTATATAGTACTTATCTTGGTGGTGCAAGTATAGATGTTGCGTGCGATATCGTTTATACCGGGAATGACAGCATTATTGCTTATGGATTTACTGAAAGTTCAAATTTTCCGACCACAACCGCGGCATTTGACTCTACCTATAATGGTGGCTCCGATTGCTTCGTCACGAAGCTAAGTTTACGAGCCGACACCAGTGATGTTGCCTCGGAACATCTTTTTCTTCCTTTAAGGTTTTCATTGTATCAAAACTACCCCAACCCCTTCAATTCCTCGACATCGATTTCTTATTCACTACCGAAACCGGGGAATGTTGACCTAAGACTGTTCGATATCACAGGTCGGGAAGTCGCTACTCTCGTAAATCAAAAACAAGAAACCGGAAGTTATCGCGTGACATTCGATGGCAAGAATCTTTCGTCGGGGACCTATTTCGTACGGATGCAAGCCGGAGAATTTGTCAAGACACAGAAAATGGTGCTCTTAAGGTGAAAGGTGTAGGGTGTAAGGTGAAGGGGATCGAAAAAAATGGTGAAGGGTGAAAGGTGTAAGGTGAAGGGGGAAGGGTGAAAGGTGAAAGAGTCGGCGCGGTTGTCAACCGCGCATTTTTATTGGAAGAGCACAAAGGGCGGCTGCCAGCCGCCCCTACGATAGCAAATGGGATTGCTTCGCTACGCTCGCAAAGACAATCGCAGACAAGATTGTCTGCGCTACAAATGGAACGGGTTTGGAAACCCGTAACCACCAACCCAAAATTCAACCAAAGACGGGTTTGGAAACCCGTAGCAACCAGTACAAAACAACCAACACAAACCACCAATACAAAATAAAAAAGGGCGAACACGAGGTTCACCCTTACACGTACGATGCATTAAAGATGCATAAAATCAATCCTCGTCGTCGAGCTCCCACGGTTTCTTCTCTTTTTTCTCTTTCTTCTCAGCGGCAGCGAGATCATTGTCATTGATTTCATCCTCGGAGGCAAGCCACTCCGGAATTCCAATGCCAGCTTCTTCCTGTTTTTTTGCATTCTCTTCGGCCGCATCGCTCAACTGCTTATCGGCATTCACCAGATGTTCGACATCGAGGGGTATCGTATTCGGATCGTCAAACATCCACGGTTTTGAGGTTTCGCCGTCGCCAGTAAATTTTCTGATTTTCTTTCCCTCTTCATCCATTTCCCATGGTTTCAACTCTTCCTGTTTGGCAAGTCCTTCGTCGGCGAGTTTGAGAACCATTCCGGAAGATTTCTTTGTATGCTCATCGTGGTGTCTTACTTCAGCCGACGGCGGTTTGGCAATCTTCTTGCAGATCGGACATGGGTAATCGTGATGGTTGGGAGTATAGGGGTGTTTGGTGTTGTCGAGGTAACCATTCCCGCGGTAACGATGGTAATCGCGACAGCATCGCTCATACGATTGCCGCGAAGTGTCAGCAAATTGAAACGTAAACCGGGTATACTTCTTTTTTAGTGCCTGCCTTCGCAACTCCCCTTTGAGGTCGTCGTCGGAGCGTCCGATGAGACGAACGCAAAGTTGTCCCCACACATCGTTGTGACCGAGACGAAACGTCCCCGGTCCAGTGCGGGTTACATTGGCTTCGACGATGTCTAACTCGAGGTCGAACGGTCCTAAATGGTCGGCAGGCATAACAAAGCTCCTCTGAACCCCTAATTTGCAAAAAAGTTAACCCAAATGCCAATGCCTCACCTTGTGAGTGTGTGTTGACAATAGAAGTATTATTGAAGATCGACTGATTTACAAGTAAGTACGAATAAATGGCTTTTTCGCGAATTGAGAAATATATTCCGCTTGGTAAGTGTGACGAATGTACGAAATTTATGGGGTTTCCCCGCAACGGAAAGGATATTTCATGGCTGACAGTGCTTGGCAACAGCAGATTGATGCGCTGGAAAAGGAAATCGTCGAGCGTAAGCAGCAACTGGCAGCTCTCCGGTTGCAAGGTCCACGTTCCGAAGTACCAGACTACACATTCCGGCGTAGCGATGGGTCCAAGGTGAAACTCTCCGAACTGTTCGGCGATAAATCGGAGTTGCTCATTGTTCATAACATGGGCAAGTCGTGTCCGTATTGCACGTTGTGGGCGGATGGTTTTAACGGGTTATACTTTCACATTGAAAACAAAGCCGGTTTTGCGGTGAGTTCGCCCGATACGCCGGAGGTAATGAACGAGTTTGCTAAATCCAGGAACTGGCGGTTCACCATGCTCTCAACTCAAGAGAATAGCTTTAAGCGTGACCTTGGGTTTGAAGTGAATGGGGACTACTTGCCGGGGGTTTCCTCGTTTGCGAAAACCCCGGAGGGTAAGATCGAACACGTTGCATGGTCTTACTTCGGACCGGGTGACGATTTTAACGCAACCTGGTTCTTCTTTGATTTATTACCTTCCGGGAGGGCAGATTGGCACCCCCGATTTAAGTATTAGTCAAGTGTTCTGGCGATTGATTTCCCGGAGTGATCGAATTAGCCATCGCTAACAAGTCAGCGATTTGTGACATGTTTGCACGGTGAAGCCCAGCTCGATAAACATTCATTGACTGGTTATCAAAAAGTTATCACTACAACATTGTGAGAGTAATTGGAGTTCGACAAATTGTCATGTAACTTCCTACGGTGAAATTTAAAACAAGCTAATGCAAGCAGTAAACTCACAAAACAACCTCATCGTCCATTTTCTTGGAACGGTTAAGCTCATCTGGCAAGGACGAGCTGTAAGCGATTTTGCTACCCAAAAAGTCTTGGGGCTTTTCTGTTATCTCCTCGATAACCGTGGTATCGAGATTTCCCGCGATAAGCTGATGACAATGTTCTGGGGGGAATCTCCGGAAAGCCAAGCGCGCTACAATCTTCGCTATGCATTGTGGAACATCCGGAAACTTTTCAAAGAGAACGACGACGATATTGATCCGTTGCTTTCTACTCGATCAACTTGTCAAATCAATCCAGAATTTCGTGTTCAGATCGACTCCGAAGATTTTACCAAATTGGTGTCGAACGCTAACATTCGCACCTTCGCAACTTTCGAGGCAATTATTGCCAAGTATCAGGGTCCGTTCCTCGAAGGGTTCACCCTGCGCAATCTTCCCGAGTGGGAAGAGTGGCTCTACCACCGTCGCGAAGAATTTGTGAAGAAGTATCTGGAAGCCATCGTCGAATTGGGAAATCTCTACTTAGCGGCGAACAAGCCGGCGAACGCCATCGACACTTTTATGCGCGGTCTCACCGTTGCCAACGATTTGGAACCAGCGCATATCGGGATTATCCGTGCTTACAATATGCAGGGGAAGAACTCCGCCGCGATTCGTCAGTACAACTATTACGTGACAGTGATGAAGCGGGAGCATAATCTTCCTCCTCAACCCGAAGCCGTCAAGATTATCGACGAAATTCGCCGTGGTGAGCCGACCCAACCACCACCGATTGAGGCGGGTGGCAGCACAAAGCCGCCGCCGGAACCGGAATTGGAACCGATTGAGGAACCAGTTATTCCCGAACTGGTTACTCAGCCCACAACCGACTATTCGGTTGCCGCGCCGGAGTCTTCACCGTTTGTCGGTCGAGTACAGGAACTCTCGACATTAGCACAACTGCAACAACAAATCATCGCCGGTGAAGGACAAGCGCTAATTATCTCCGGTGAAATGGGCATTGGGAAAACCCGGTTATTGAACCGTTTCTTCGAGCAACTCCCGGCAAATTTTGTCGTCGCGATTACGGAAACCCAAGAGATTTCCTCGACCCAGCCGCTCGACCTATTCGACCGATTATTCGATGCAATGCGCAACGATAAACGGATTTCCGAAGAAGCTCGCCAGGAATTGCACGAGTTAGGAAAACAACTTCGCAAACCGGCGGAGCCGGAAGGTTCGACTGCCGAAGCGGCACAATTGGACGCATGGCGGCGCTGGATCGTGAATGTCGCCCGCACCACTCCGATTGCAATTGCCATCGACGATCTTCATTGGGCAAGCGAAGCGGTACTCCGGTTTTTTGCCGCACTGGCACAGGAAGTCCGCCGTGTTCCCTTATTACTGATTGGGGTCTTCCGCACCTTCGAGAAAACCACCGAAGATGCGATTGCGGCATCGCTCATCAGTATTGCCCGTACCGGTAGGCTCTGGCGGATTGAACTCACCGAATTGAGCGACAACGAAACATTGCAACTCATTTCCACCAAGGCGGCGCGGGCAGCGGAAACCATGCCGCAACAGGAATTGGTGAAGCTCAGTAAATTTTCCCATGGCGTACCGTTGTACGCGGTGGAGCTTGCAAATTCGTTGGAGGAGGGGCGAATTGAGTTGCTGGAAAGCCCCTTACTGGAAAATCTCCCGGCATTTGAAGCGAGTAGCAAAGTCACGCCACCGTTGCTCGTGAAAATAACAAATTTACGGATGGGAAAACTGCCGACGGAGCAAATTGAGTTACTGAAAACCGCGGCACTGTTAATCGGCGATTTTGGTTTACCAATATTGCAGACATTATCAAAACTCGATTCGGATTCTTTGGAAGAAGCCCTCGTAAATCTCGAGTTCCGTAACTTCCTCCACCACTTCGAACATAACGGACAACTCCTCTTTGCCTTCAATCATCAATTGATCAAATTGGCGATAACTGAACTAATTCCCGATCTCGAACGTCGTCGTCATTTCAAAGCGATTATTCAAGCGATCCACAACTCCGGCGAACAGTGCAGTTCCGATGCGTTGGCATATTATCTCTACCATGCCGACGAGCGCGTAGAAGCCACCACACCGCTATTGGAGAGTGCGCGGCGGTGGTATGCCGTCGGTGATCAACAACGGGCATTAGAGTACTCGAAAATCGCCGAGCGAATAGCACAAGAACATCTTACGACCGATCCGAATCGGATGGCGGTTGTGATTCTCGCCCATGCGAATTTTCTCGTCGAATTAGGGATGTTGAAGCCGGCAATTGATCTCTTCAACGACTTGATTTCCAAGATGGAGAGCAGCGGTGAGAAGGGGGCGTGGCAGGCGCGGCGCGATCAGTTACGGGAATTATTGAAGATTGCCGCTCCGAAGCCCCAACCGGCAATTGCGCAATTGGTTTGGGTGACAACGAAACGCTCACTCGCTAATGTGAAACTATTGCAAGGCGACCGCGAAGGTGCCAGTCAACTCTTGGGCGAAGCGGAAAAAATTCTCGAAGCGATTCCCGATAATCCTGAGGCGATTCGTGAAGCGGGCTTAACCCTACAAGTCAAAGCGAAAATCCGGCTCGCGGGCAACGATTATACCGAAGCGGTGCAATTACTCGAAAACTCGCTGGAACTCTTGAAACGCGAAGGAGTCGGCAGAGAGATTTCCGAGACGATGCGGCTATTAGCAACGGCGTATTCTAAACTCAAGCGGAACGATAAAACGCGTGAGTGGCTGGAGGCGTGTTGCACAAAAGCACGGGAAATCGGCGGTGACGAAGAGGTGATCTGTCTCCATGAGTTAGGATTACTGGCGGCAGAATCGCTAAAAGACAGTGATCGGGCGGAAGTATTGTTACGGGATGCCGTTGCCGCTGCGATGAAGGGAAATAAACCCCACGCGAAACTTGCATTCATTCAAATCGATTATGCGCAGGTCTTGGTCAAACTGAACAAGAAGGATGATGCGCGCACTCAATTGATTCTCTCCGAAGAACTGCTGCTGGATAGCGAAAACTACGAAGCGCTCGCTAAGATTAAACAGCTCCGCGCGAAGTTGTAATTTTAATTTTGGAGTTTTCGTGTATGGGTGAACCTTGTGTTCACCCTTTTTTATTTTAGGTGTTGTTCAGAAAACAGTCGGGACGTCTTTCTGATTTCGCCCGCTATTGTAGGGGTCGCAACGCTGCGACCCGTTTTTTTTTGTCGTGTAGGGGCGTGCCGCGCACGCCCAAACTTGCAGTTGGTAGCCGCAGGCTTTAGCCTGCGAAATGGTTAACAATTGCAAAACGTGGGCGAAAGCCCACGGCTACCAATTGGTGAAAACTGAAAGTAATAGTCCACAAAGCGGAGGAGGGCGGTTATTGGGCGGAAGTCCCCGCGATACCCGGTTGTGCGACGCAAGGAGAAACCTTTGAGGAACTGCTCCAAAACCTCTACGAGGCAGTCGAGGGTGTTTGGCGGTTGTGTTGCCTCGATCCGCAACAGGGTCTGCTTGTCTTTGCGAGGAATGAAACGAAGTGCAACAGCACGAAGTGGAATGACGTGGCAATCTTCTTATGTCGTTGCGAGGAGCGAAGCGACGAAGCAATCCCAGTTGTCAAAAAAGAGAATGAGATCGCCACGTCACTTCCTTCCGTAAGTCCGTTCGCGAACGGACGTTACTTCATTGCATTCCTCGCGAAGACAAGAAAACAAGTAATACCGAAAATCGCAGAAGCATCGCTACAAGTCGGCACCGAAGTCGCCATCACCAAGTTTGCGGCGGGACTTATTACATATACTCTTTGTATGACTTGTGCCAGTTTGTATTAATCAAGAGCATTTCAAAATCGTCGCATAATACATTATCAGGTGGAACCACCTTACATAGTGTTTTGTTGTTAATATCGTACACCGTATAACCGAGTATTCCTTCCACCTCTTCTCTTCCCATTTTGTCTGAAAGTGTCACAGAATACCTTAATCTTCCAAACAAACCGATGATTGCACATAAGCAATCATTAACATAATCGAGTCTCACATAATGAAATGACTGATAATCTATGTCTGATGGATCAATCGAAAGAGTACTGGCATGATCGATCACATATCTATTCTCAAGTGTATCATCCCAAATCCAATCTTTGAACGAAGTGAGTGATTGATGAAAACCACTGTCGGCACTTATTCTCGAATAGTGGTTTAGTGCAATCTTGCCAATTGCCCGAAATGAGATACCTTCTAACCCAGATATTTTAGATTAGTCTCATTACCTCTTCTTTTGACAAATGAAAATAGAAATAAGCTCTTACTCGAATCCATGATGGGAATGTGTAAATCATACGGAGCGTTGACATAGTCTTCCTCACAAAAATCTGATGTACAATTATGCTCGTTTATTTTCTTTTCAAGAATCTTTCTGATATGCGAAAAACTTAATGAGTTGGGTACCTCGAGAAATTCCTCGTAATCTTGTACACCACCTGTTAGAACATCCGAATTGTTAAAGTAAGCTGGAATTTCTTTACCGTTCCTTTCAAAAGACAATTTGACGTTGCGGTGAATCTTCTTTTTCGTGCTCAATTTGAGTTTGTTTAATGCTTTTATAATATAAATGCTCTTTTTAAACGAAGAGTCTAATTCAATTCCGAGCTTATCATTACAAGTTTCACAAACATTTTTTTTCACAGCAAATCCTCCGATAACTTGCGGGAAAATATGTTCGTCTGATTTCTGTAAATGTGATTTTTGGTTCTGAGATGGGATATCATAAATACATTTCATTTTTTCCCCTCCAAGTTCATGCTGATTGCAACGCAGCCAACGCCCGCTCCCTCGCCCACTTGTGGTCGATCATCGGAGCAAAAGATTCGCGGGGTTGCCATTGATTGCGGTAGGCTCCGGTTGGATCGAATTTCTCCGCTTGAGTCGTTGGATTAAATATACGGAAGAATGGCGCCGCATCCGCCCCACACCCCGCCGTCCATTGCCATCCCAGCGTATTATTCGCGAGGTCGGCATCGACCAAGGTATCCCAAAACCACTCCGCGCCGGTTCGCCAATCGACTAAGAGATCCTTCACGAGGAATGACGCGGTAATCATCCGTACCCGGTTATGCATCCAGCCCGTCGCCCACAGTTCCCGCATCCCCGCATCAACCAATGGATAACCGGTGCAACCGCGTTGCCATTGGCGCAAATCCTCCGGCGCACTCCGCCACGGAAACCGGGCATATTTCTCCCGTAGCGGCGCATCGCTGGTGTGGGGAAAATGCCACAACAAGTAATGGGCAAATTCCCGCCATACAAGCTCTTTTTGATACTGCACAATATTTCCGCGAGGAGCGGACGACGCGACCTTGTGCGGCGGAAGCGACGTGGCGGTCTCTAATGGCAAATCGTTAAGCAGCGTTTCGCATTCGCGCCAAATCCGGTGAATCGAAAGCTCGCCAAAATGCAGATGGGGGGATAATCGCGATGTCCCTGCGATTGCCGGATAATCGCGCTCGTCATCATAGCAGAAAATCGCATTCGCGAGAAACCGGGCGAGATTCTCTTGTGCACCTTGTTCGCCCGGCCGCCATACTGCAGGAAAACCACTCGCCCAATCGACTGTTGGCAGCAGTTCCAATGCATCCAACGGCAACGAGAATACATCCTCCACCGGCATCGGCAATGTCCGCGGCAACGCTGCCTGAGCGAGCATGGAAGACGCAAATTGCGCATGGAACGCATTCCAAAACGGGGTGTATACCTGGTACGGTTTTCCGGTTTTTGTGAGGTGCGTTTGATAATTACAAAGCAGATTCGGCGCGACCCGGATGACTTCTACTTTCAACTCATTACACAGCGTGGCGACTTCGTTATCGATCCGCCGCCATGCCGGTTCGATCCGGTCACACCACACGATTCTCGTCGCTTTCGTTTCGCGAAATAGCTTTTGGATTTCGTCGCGATAAGTGATCCCTTGTCGGAGAAGTAAGGTAGAAGATTTTTCGCGCAACGATGCTGTCAGCGATGCGAGCGAATGGTGAAGCCACCACCGCGACGCCGCGCCCGGCGCCCACTTCTCTTCATCGAGAGGACACCAAAGGAACACCGGCTGCATTGCGCCGGCAGTCTCGCTTGCGATCGTCAGTGCCGGGTTATCGGCAAGCCGGAGATCGTTCCGAAACCAAAAGAGTGTTGTACTCATACGATTCTATTTCGTGCGTCGCCAAGATTGCCACGTCGTTTTGCCGGCACAAGGTTGCCGGCGTCGCTCCTCGCAAATCCATTGGTCATACAAGCGCTACTTGCCGCTCAATCGCGGCGAGTACCCGCTCGACAGAGAGATTTTGCATACAGCCGCCGTGCGGGCATTCGTTCGCATAATAGCACTTGCATGCCGGCTCCGGTTCGAGAATTTCGCCCCGCCCGTACAATACAAACTCATGTTTATTGAAGATATTATTGAACAATACTAAGCGGCGTTTCCTGCCAATTGCCAAGTGCATTGCCATCGTAACGGCAGTAACGACGACATCCATCGAACCTTGCAGCGCGTCGAATTGCGCCAGTGGCATCGTTCCGTAGTACGGCGCATTCGTCACGCTTTGCAGTCGGAGATTTTTCTCATGCTCTTCCGGTCCTCCCAGAATCACCGGCGAATACCCTTTTGCCCTCAGCGCTTCGATGAGTTTTACCCAATACTCTTCGGGCCAGAGTCGTGACGGCCAACGTCCGCCACACCCGGTATTGAGTCCGATTCGCTTTCCGGTCGGCAGCTCAAATGGAATTGTTTGCGCAACGGGGACGATGTATTCTTCATTCGTGAATTCGTACCCGCAAATCGCAAATATTTCCTGTTGATACGATTGCGTATTTGCCTTGCTCGTGTCGTCGAAAAGTCCGGTCTCCCACTTGTGGCGCGCGGCTTTGGCGGCATCCTTTCCCACCACCGTCGCCAATACCGGAACGACCGCATTGTCTTTCAAGCGGTAGCCAAATTTGTGTTTCGCCCGCACTCGCTCAGTGATGGCGACTGCTTCGACATCTTTATCGAGACAATAGACCCGGTCGAAGGAAAATTGTTCGAGGATTACGATACTGCGCGCGTCATATTTGTAGACGCGATCCACCCATGGTGCGCGCGGCACGGCGTCGGGAAAATCGGTCAACCAATGGATGGCATAACGGGGATACTCTTTTTTCAGGCGGTGCAGGAGTGGCGTGGTGCGGATAACATCCCCCATCGCACCTAATTTTACGATGAGGATATGCCCATACAACGCGTCGTAATGGGGGCAGTCTTCGCAGTGAACCCCTTCGCTTTTATGCGGCTTACACGGCAGACGTCCGCGGTAGTGGCGGCAATCGGTACGTACATTCGTAATCACTCAGTACCCCTTCTTTCCTTCGTTCCGAACGAGGTGTCGAACAGCATCGCGACCCCGTACATGCAGGAAAATGTCGAAGGAAACCACGGTTTGCAAATGCATTTCGGAAGTCGTATACTTATCGGTTCGGAGAGTTGCCGGAGCGGTCGAACGGGGCGGTCTCGAAAACCGTTGAAGGCTACGCCTTCCGGGGGTTCGAATCCCTCACTCTCCGCGGTACGACCGACACCCCAGTCGGTCGAAAGTCTATAAGGGCGTACACGATACGCCCTTATTTTTTTGGGGGAGGTGGCTGGCCGCCGTCATTTACTGTACGGGAGCCCCCAGGCTCCCCTACGACTCAGGCCTGGAAACAAGTCTGTACCTCTATATGTTTCAACCATTATTGGCGAAGTGAAACTTATAAAAAATAAGTAAACTCACAGAGAATCTGGGGTTTTGCGGATTGCTAAGATGTGATTTATATTGTAGGCGATTTCGGGTGGCGGATGTTCCGGAATCGAAACCTCATGCGGAGTTGAGGCGTATTTCTTCTACCTGATACTCCCTATCTTTCGCAACCGCACCGGAGATTCTCCCAAACCCAACGGTATTGCGAGGCGTTGATGCAGCGACCCGTTCCGACCGCTCCAGTTGTACTTTTCACCGGGAATTATGGCAGCGGCAAAACTGAAGTGGCGGTTAACTATACCGCTCATTTCGCGCGGATGGGAACCAAGGTAAAGATTGCTGACCTCGATTTGGTGAATCCCTATTTCCGTTGCCGGGAAGCACGCGATGAACTGACTGCATTAGGTGTAGAGGTGATTGCACCGGGTGGTGAGTATCATAATGCCGACTTGCCAATCCTGCTTCCCCAAGTGCGCGGATCGATTGAAACCGAGGGCGGATTAACCGTTCTGGATGTTGGTGGCGACAGCGTAGGCGCTACGGTCGTATCGAGCTTGGTCACCAGTTTCGCCAAGGGCCACTACGAGATGTTCTTTGTACTCAACAAAAGCCGTCCATTCACCGGAACCGTGGAAGGCGCGTTGCGCCTGATCCGCGAAGTGGAAGAAGGCGCCCGGCTGCCAGTTACTGCGATTGTCTCGAATACCCATTTAATCGAAGAGACTACCCCGGAAATGGTTGCCGATGGTATCGTCTTTGCACAGGAAGTAGCGGCTGCCAAAGGAGTAAGTTTCGCTTTCGTCGCGGCAATGCGTTTTCTGTTTGACGATCCGGTATTGGCGAATCTTGACGTCCCCATTCTGCCGATGGAGCGGATGCTCCTCCCCCCGTGGCGGCAAAAAGTAACCGGACGACAAGTCACACACACTCGCGACGGCTGGGGTCGCATCAGTAATTAACCGCGAAGCGGTATCAGCATTTTCATTTGCATGTAATCCTCATTTTTTCCTCGACCAATCGGAGCTTGTATGCCGAGAGTCACAATCCAACCGAACCGCTGCAAAGGGTGTGAACTATGCGTTCGCGCTTGTCCGCAGCAGATCATCCGGATGTCGCACGAGATTAACGTTAAGGGATACTTCTACGCCGAAGTGTTTGAACAGCCGCGCTGTATCGGCTGTACGCTTTGCGCGTTAACGTGTCCCGATTTGGCGATTACCATCGGTGTCAACGCCGTCGCCTATCGTTTCTTTGAAGCATAAGTAGGGGCGTATTGCATACGCCCGAATTCGGGTCGATTTGAAATCGACTCCTACGGACCAACCAGCTAACGGGAGTGACCCGTGAAATTATTGATGAAGGGTAACGAAGCGATTAGTGAAGCCGCCCTCTTTGCCGGCGCAAAAAACTACTTCGGTTATCCCATTACCCCGCAAAACGAAGTCGCCGAATACTTATCCCGGAGAATGCCGGAAGTTGGCGCGACGTTCCTCCAGCTTGAGAGCGAAGTTGCCGTCGGCAATGCCTTGTTTGGCGCTGCTGCCACCGGCATCCGCTGCTTCACCACTTCCAGTTCGCCCGGCATTTCGCTGATGGCGGAGTCAATGAGCTATACCACTGCGGCGAATTTACCGATTGTGTATGTCAACGTCTGTCGCGCCGGTCCGGGCTTAGGCGGTATTCTTCCATCACAGGGCGATTACTTCCAGATGACGCGCGGCGCCGGCCACGGCGATTACAATATGATCATACTTGCGCCGTCCACGGTTCAGGAAGCGGTCGAATTGATGGTTCTCGCCTTCGATTTGGCGGAGAAATACCGGAACCCGGTCGCCTTGCTTGCCGATGGAATGATCGGACAGATGATGGAACCGGTTGATTTCGATAAACTCCCGAAACCGGTACCAATGGATAATAGCGATTGGGCGGTCGGCGTATCGACCGGACGGGCAAAGCGGGTGATTGGCACACTCTTCCTCGATCCGAACATCGGCGAAGAATATCATGTGAAGCGCCGCAAAAAGTATGCGATGATTAACGTGATGGAACAACGCTCCGAGCTGTACAATCTGGAACAGCCGCGCGATATCGTGCTTTGCGCGTTTGGTACGATCGCCCGGGTTTGCAAGACCGTCATCGACGAGTTGAAAGCGGAAGGTATCGAAGTTGGTTTATTCCGTCCGATTTCCCTTTGGCCGTTCCCCAGCGATGAACTCAAGCGAATCGGCGCACAGTCGAAAGCGCTCCTCAGCGTGGAAATGAATAACGGACAGATGATTGAGGATTTGCGCTTGATCATGCAAGGTACCAAGCCGATTCATTTTTATGGCCGACAAGGCGGTATCGTTCCGTCGCCGGAAGAGATCATCGCAGAGATCAAGAAGTTAATGTAATAGGATATCGGGTATCGGAACTCGGGGATCGAAAACAAACACAACAATTGCGAACCCCGAATCCCGAATCCCGAACCCTGAATGGAGCCAGTTATGGCAGATTTAATTTTCAAACGCACCGAGGCGCTTACCGAGACGATTACTCACTACTGTCCCGGCTGTACCCATGGGATTATTCATCGGTTGGTCGCCGAATGTCTCGATGAACTGGGGTTGCGGGAACGCGCGGTCGGTGTTGCGCCGGTGGGTTGTTCGGTACTCGCCTACAATTACTTTAATTGCGATTTCCTCGAATCGGCTCACGGCAGAGCGCCGGCATTCGCCACTGGTCTCAAACGGGCGCGTCCCGATTTAATCGTGTTCACCTACCAAGGGGACGGCGACCTTGCCTCCATCGGTGGAAACGAAATTCTCCATGCGGCGAATCGCGGCGAAAAGATTACCACGATTTTTGTGAACAATGCGATTTACGGCATGACCGGCGGCCAGATGGCGCCAACTACGCTGCCCGGACAAGTCACGACCACCAGCCCGTTTGGACGCGATGTGAACAACACCGGTTGGCCGTTGCGCGAATCGGAACTATTGGCAACGCTGCGTACGCCATCCTACATCGCCCGCACCACCGTACACAATACAGCGGGAATTATCGCAACCAAGAAAGCGATTAAAAAAGCGTTCGCCTATCAACGTGACAACGTCTGTTTCTCGCTGGTCGAGGTGTTGTCTTCGTGTCCGACGAATTGGGGTAAGACCCCGGTTGCGGCGGTGGAATGGGTCGGCAGCGATATGATGCCGTATTTCCACCTCGGCGAATACAAAACACCGGATATGGTGAAGTAACAATTGTAGGGGTCGATTTGAAATCGACCCGATGACGTCGGACAGGAATGTCCGACCTACTGTGAGGTTGCAATGCAACTGGAAATTAAATTTGCCGGGTTTGGCGGACAAGGCGTGATGCTAACCGGTAAACTGCTGGCGGAAGCGGCGATGGAAGAGGGAAAGCAAGTGGTTTGGCTCCCTTCCTATGGTCCCGAAATGCGCGGCGGCACGGCGTATTGTACCGTCGTTATCGCTGACCGTCCGATTGGTTCGCCGATTGTCAACAATCCGGGGAACTTGGTCGCGATGAATCGTCCCTCGCTCGAAAAGTTTGCCCCGATGATAAAACCGGGCGGCTTTTGCCTCGTCAACAGTTCGCTGATTCCGATTTCGAGCGGACGCGATGATATAACCGAAGTGCGGCTTGCCTGTAATGCGATTGCGATTGAGTTAAACAATCCGCGCGCTTCGAATATGGTGGCGCTGGGTGGAATCGCGGCATTAGTGAATGTGTGCAGCATCGACGCCGTCGAGCACATCATCCGCCACGAATTTAAATCGAAAGCGAAATTCATCGAAGCGAACGTAGCGGCAATGAAGCGCGGCGCCGAACTCGCGCTGTCGGATGCTTCCCGGGTTCGCGTGGAGGCAGTAGCATGAGCAACGCCGATATCGTAACGCCGCAAGCGGCGCACGACTTTACCAAACTCGAGAAGATTCTTGCGAAGTATCCCCGCAACGAAGCGAGTTTGATTATGGTGCTGCAGGACGTCCAGGATGAATACCGTTTTCTTCCCTGCGATGTATTAATCGAAGTGTCGAAAGTACTGGACGTACCGAAAGCGAAAGTGTTTGCGGTCGGAACGTTCTACAAAGCGTTCTCACTCGAACCGCAAGGGCGCGTCAATATTAAAGTTTGTATGGGAACGGCTTGTCACGTCCGCGGCGCTCAGATGGTGATGGAATCACTCGCCCGCGAATTGGAAATGGACGGTCCCGGTACCACCAAAGACCTTGAGTTTACCCTCGAAACGGTGAATTGCGTCGGTGCTTGCGGCATGGCGCCGGTGGTGGTCGTCGACGATAAGTACCACGCTGAAGTGAAACCGGAACGGGTTGAGAAGCTGCTCAAGACGAAGGAGGCGAAATGAGTCGCTTCGAATCGGTCGACCAACTGGTCGCATATCGAACGAAACTGCAGGATGCGCATAATAAACTGCAACGCCGTATCGTTGTCTGCGCCGGTACCGGTTGCGTTGCCTGTGGCGCGTTGGAAGTATTCGACGAATTGAAAAAGCAGCTTGCCGACAATAAGTACGAAGTCGCGCTCGAGTTGCAGGATTGTCTCCACAGTAAAAATGGTGGGGCGCATCACGTCTCGATCAGCGGTTGTCACGGCTTCTGTCAGATGGGCCCGCTCGTACATATCCTGCCCGACGATGTGCTGTATATGCAGCCGAAGGTGAAGGACGTTACCGACATCGTGAATGCCCTGCTCGGAAAAGCGCCGGTCAACGAAAAATTGCTTTTCAAAGATCCCGCGACGAAGCAAGCGCAAAAGGGTCGTAACGACATCACGTTCTATGCGAAACAAGAGCGGATTGCGCTCAAGAATTGCGGTTATGTCGATCCCGAATCGCTCGACGATTATCTCGCGCACGGCGGCTTTAGCGGTTTGCTGAAAGCGATGTCGATGGAAGGGAAAGCGGTCGTCGATAGTGTAACGAAGAGTGGTTTGCGCGGTCGCGGCGGCGCTGGTTTCGCTACCGGCCGCAAATGGAAAACCGCGATGGACGCCGGCTCGCCCTATATCCTTTGTAACGGCGACGAAGGCGATCCCGGCGCGTTTATGGATCGTTCGATCATGGAAGGCGATCCCTTCAAAGTGCTCGAAGGAATGACCATCGGCGCGTATGCGATGAAAGCGAACCGCGGTTATTTGTATGTCCGCAAAGAGTATCCGCTGGCAGTAAAACGACTGCAAAAAGCCATCGACAAATTGACCGAAGCGGGATTGCTCGGCGACAATATTCTCAATACCGGATTCAACTTTACAGTATCGATTTCCCGCGGCGGCGGCGCGTTTGTCTGCGGTGAATCGACCGCGCTGATGCGTTCCATCGAAGGGAAGATCGGCGAACCGCGCGCGAAGTACACCCGCAGCGCCGTCAAAGGTCTCTACGAACAACCGACCGTATTGAACAATGTCGAAACGTGGGCATGCGTACCGCTGATTCTCGAACATGGTCACGAATGGTTTGCGTCGAAAGGCACCAAAACTTCGACCGGAACGAAGGCATTCTCATTGGTCGGTAAAGTAAAGAATACCGGGCTCGTTGAAGTCGAAATGGGAACGACGCTACGCGAAATCATTTTCGATATCGGCGGCGGTATCATCGGCGATAAACCGTTCAAAGCGGTACAGACCGGCGGCCCATCGGGCGGTTGTATCCCCGAATCGCTGCTCGACGTACCAGTCGATTTCGATACGCTGACGGCGAATGGTTCGATGATGGGTTCCGGCGGTATGATTGTGATGGACAGCCGGAATTGCATGGTCGACATTGCGAAGTATTTCGTTCACTTTTTGCTCGAAGAGAGCTGTGGAAAGTGTACGCCGTGCCGCGAAGGGTTGCGCCAATTACACGCGATGGTCGATAGCGTCACCAAAGGCGAAGCGACGATGGAGACGCTCGACAATATCGAACGGGTCTGTCGGGCAATGAAGCTCGGTTCGCTCTGTTCACTCGGAATGGATGCGCCGAATCCGGTATTGTCGACGCTCAAATTCTTCCGCGAAGAGTGGATTCAACATATTCAGGAAAAGAAGTGCGTTGCCGGCGTCTGCCGCAATCTGATCACGTTCCATATCATCGAAGAGAAGTGTACCGGTTGTATGATTTGCGCGCGCCATTGTCCACAAACCGCCATTCATGGCGAAAAGGGCAAACCGTACGTGATCGATACCGCGATTTGCGATAAGTGCGGCATCTGCTACACCGTCTGTCCGGAAAAATTCGACGCGATTGAAATTCTTTAGTCTTGTTTGGAGGTTAGGCAATCTTGCCTGACATCGTAGGGGCGTATTGCAATACGCCCCTCATGAAAACAAAAAACGGGTCGGGCGGCACAGAAAACGTCCGCCCGAAAAGAAAGCGGGTCGTTCACGAACGACCCCTACAAATTGGAGCGGGCAGAAAGTACGCCCGTACACGTAAACAGAATCGACACGAGTATCATGGCATTACCGAAATTCGACGACGTCACATTAGTCTTTCTGCAATTTCTTGCAGATGGACAAGTGCATACACGCGCCGAGTATTTTGATGCGATTGCCAAGCATTTTCAGTTGAGCGAAGTCGAACGCAATGCGGTTTCGAAAAGCGGAATGAATCTATTTCGCGATCGTTGCTATTGGGCTCGCTATTATCTTTTACGAGCTCTCTTAGTTGAAAAAGTATCGAATGGAAAGTATCGTATTACGACGCGTGGTTTAGAATTATTGAAAGAGAAGCCGACAAAAATCAATGCAAAGCTATTGCTTGAAAAGTATGAAGAATTTAGAGAATTCTATCTAAAATCTCATGCTGAGAAAAGCATAACAGGAACCGAAAACGCATCGCCAATCGCAATACCAATAATGGAACTAACGCCAACCGAGCAGTTAACGCAAGTTGAAGAGACACTCCGACAAGAATTACTCGAAAAACTTCGTGAAGCGATATTGAAGAATACACCATCCTTTTTTGAGCAGTTGGTTGTCCGTTTGTTAGAGAAGATGGGTTATGGAATTGGCGAGATCACTGGCAAGTCGGGCGACGGCGGTATCGATGGGATTATTTACGAAGATAAATTGGGATTAGAGAAAATTCACATTCAAGCAAAGCGATTTGAAAATGCTCCAGTAGGAAGACCAACGATTCAAGGCTTTGTTGGGGCGTTAGTGGGGCTTGGCGCCGATAAGGGGGTTTTCATAACAATGTCGCATTTTTCGCAAGATGCGGCAAATTATGTTAAAGGTCTCAAAGCACAAAGAGTTATCCTAATCGACGGTGAAAAACTACTTCAATTGATGATTGATCACGAATTAGGCGTATCGGTTGACAGAATTATAAAAATCAATAAAATCGATAACGACTTTTTTGAACCGGATGAGTAACGGTTCGTTGGTACTCGAGGAAGTTATGAAATTAACACTAAACGGAAAGACCGTCGAAGCGGAGAAGGGGGAATACCTTCTCGCCGTGGCGCGTCGCGAGAATATTCGCATCCCGTCGCTCTGCCATCACGACGGCGTCGAGCCCGTCGGCGCGTGCCGGTTGTGCGTCGTCGAAATCACCCGCCCCGAATGGGGTGGCTGGACCCGACTTGTTACCAGTTGTCTTTATCAGGCGGAAGAGGGACTCATCGTCGACACCCACTCGCCAAAAGTGGTGGAGACGCGGGCGACTCTGCTCGATATGCAGCTCGCACGGTGCCCGAATAGCGACGTGATCAAAGGGTGGGCGAAAGAGTACGGGATCGAAAAGACCACGATGGAAATTCGGGTCGATGGCGATAACTGTATTCTTTGCGATATCTGCGTCCGGGTCTGCGAAGCGGTTGGCAGAAATGCGATTGCCCGTACGTCACGCGGCATCCAGAAGGTGATAGCGACGCCGCTCGAACTCGACGAAGAGCGTTCGTGCATCGGCTGTCTCGCCTGTGCCCACGCCTGTCCGACCGATGCGATTCCGTGGGAAGAGAAAGACGGTAAGCGGACGATTTGGGATCACACCTTCGATCTCGTGAAGTGTGTCGATACCGGCGACGTGTTGGGAACGCCGGAGCAACTCAAGCACTTTGCGCAGAAATCCGGGTTACCCGAAGCGTATTTCACGAAGTCGGATCGCGCGCGGAAACTTGAGACTGCCCGTAAATTCGTCTCAGTTGTTTAATAGGGTGTAAGGTGTATGGTGTAAGGTGTATGCAAGTTTGTTCAATTGATACCCTTCACCTTTGACCTTTTACCTTAAACCATTTTCGAGAGAAAAATGAGCAAGAAACTTTGGGTTACCCCATACCGTTGTATCGGCTGCCGTTCGTGCGAAATCGCCTGCAGCTTCGTCCACAGTAAATCGCCAATGAATCCGGCGATGACAAGGGTACGCGCCTACACCTTCTCGCCGACGGTGTCGTCGGTTGTCCTCTGTCTACAATGCGACGAAGCGGCATGTCAGAAAGTCTGTCCGACCAATGCGCTGCCGCGCAATCCGGTCACCGGCGCGATTGAAGTCGATACGAACAAATGCGTAAAGTGCATGATGTGTACCGTCGCCTGTCCCTTCGGGAATATCCATCTCGACAAGTTCGCCAATGAAATTGTCAAGTGCGATGTCTGCGGCGGCGATCCCGCGTGTGCGAAATTCTGTCCAACTCGCGCGCTCGAATGGGCGGAAGAGTCGTCACCCGATCTCGCACCGGGTGATCAAATCGAAGTCCCCCCGTTACCACTCATGGCAAGGGTGAATAACGCCTAAACAATGGTGTAAGGTTAAGGGTGTAGGGTAAAAGATAAGTCGATAATTTTATATTGTAGGGGCGGCTGGCAGCCGCCCTTTGTTATAGGGGTAGTTGATGAGAATGACCCCTTCCTAACTGAGCAGTTCTCGAACCGCCCTTACGTCCGCCCGTGTCGTTGGGTGCGTCACGACGATTACAAAGGAGTTTGTTATACGGTAGGTCATCTTTGCGGAGTACTCGATAGCTGGTTTTGTTGTATTGCAAATCCCACTTGTGGGCGTGAGTAGAAGCAAAATTTGTACTATGTGGAACACCTTTATTAGGTAGAACCCCCCACATAACGCCCTTCACCACTGCATGCATTTGTACAAACGCGTTGATTGTTTGCAGTCCAGCCAATAGTAAATGTCTACAAGTATCACACACCGCCGGAACCGGAGCTTTTCCCAATTGAAACATACCACAATAATTTCCAAAACTTTCGCTTCCGTTCCACAAAGTAAGAATTATCTTTTGGTGATTTACTCAAATGGGTCGTCTCGGTTACCGTTTCTTTCCCCCTGTTGTGATATCGTTGAAATAGGTCCAGCCCCACCCTGTCAATTTGCACTCTTTGAATACCAAGGGAGTTAGTTCTTCGTTTTTGTTCGCTCCCTTTTGAGGATCGCGCGTATAGTAATACACCACTTCATAGAGGTTCCCATCGGCACCCTTCACCGTCTCGGTGCGATACGGGTTGTACATCATCCGCATATTCCATAGCAACAGCATTTCCGTGCCCATAATCTCAATCGCTTCGTCTTTATCGATGCCGATATTCAGCTCAGCGAGCCGCGACCCATTCTTCCGCCGGACCTGTGACTCACCCGGCAGTAAAATCATGCAACCATCGAGTAGCAACATGAGTATAACCAAAGATGCGACTGCATATTTACGCATAACCTCCCCTATCGTGGTTCATAGATAGACCACCACATCTAATATCGGCTCGATAGGGAGAAAACCTGAGAACACAAGAATTGTTCCGTATCATACAGTAAATGCAAAAGATTTACATCCAAGAGGTTATAAAATGGCAACCGATAAACTGACGACCAAAGCCCGCCAAGCCTTTGAGACCGCCATCAGCACGGCAAAACACCGGGGCAACGCCACCTTCGATGGCATTGACCTCCTCGCAGCCCTGCTTGCCGATGAAGGGGGGATGACACGCCCGATCCTCGAACAAATTCCGGTCGAATTCGCTAAACTGCAAGCGCGAATTCAGCAGGAGATCGCCCGCAAGCCGGTGGTTCAAGGGGATATCGAAGTTACTCCCGGCCGCGATATACAAACAATTTTTGCCAAAGCGAGCGAATGGACGACCAAACTCGGCGATGAGTACGTTTCGACTGAACACCTCCTGTTAGCCCTTGCCGACAGTGGCGGCGACGCTTCCCGGCTCTTAAAAGAAATCGGCGCGACCAGCGACAAACTGTTGCAAGCGACCGCGAAAATTCGCGGCAACCATCGCGTAGTCGACGAAGACCCGGAAACAAAATTCAACGCCCTCAAGAAGTATGGTCGTGATTTAACCGAATTAGCCGCCAACGGAAAACTCGATCCGGTGATCGGACGCGACGACGAAATCCGGCGGGTATTACAGGTACTGTCGAAACGAACCAAAAATAATCCCTTACTAATCGGCGAAGCGGGCGTCGGCAAAACGGCGATTGCCGAAGGGATCGCGCACCGCATTGTCGCTGGCGACGTGCCCGATTCCTTGAAGAAGCGGAAAATCGTCTCGCTCGATATCGCCTCACTGACTGCCGGCGCGAAGTACCGCGGGGAATTCGAGGAGCGGTTGAAGGCGGTAATTCAGGAAGTCGTTGCCGCGAAAGGGAATGTCCTGCTCTTCATCGACGAAATTCATACTGTTGTGAGTGCCGGCAATGCCGAAGGCGCGGTCGGCGCCGCCGATATACTGAAACCGCCGCTTGCACGGGGAGAGTTACGTTGCATCGGTGCAACCACCATCGACGAATTCCGGAAGCATATCGAGAAAGACCCGGCGCTGGCGCGGCGTTTCCAAACCGTATTGGTAGATGAACCGGGGATCGCCGAAACAGTTGCAATTCTTCGCGGCTTGAAAGAACGGTATGAAATTCACCACGGTGTATCGATTCGCGACGAAGCGCTGGTCGCGGCTGCCCGGTTATCGCACCGTTATCTCCCCGACCGCCGATTACCAGATAAAGCGATTGATTTAATCGATGAAGCGTGTGCGCGGTTGCGGATTGAACTGGATAGCGTTCCCGAGGAAATCGACGAAGTGCAACGGCAAATCCGCCAATTGGAAATTGAGAAAGCCGCGGTCGCCAAAGGTTCGGCGGGAACCCACCAATTACAAGAAATCGAATCAGAACTCGGCGAATTGAAACAACAGCTTGCGAACTTGAATGAACGATGGCAACGGGAAAAATCTGCCTTGGATTTGGTGCGCGCCGAAGCGGAGAAACTCGATAAACTCAAATTGGAAGAAGAACAGTCAATTCGCGCGGGGAACCTGAATCGCGCCGCTGAGCTGAAGTATGGCAGTATTCCTGAAGTGCAAAAGAAAATCACTGAGCTGCGCAACCGCTATGCCGCCAATGAGAATAGTCCACTACTACCGGAATCGGTCGGTGAAGATGATGTCGCGCAAATCATTTCGCGTGCGACCGGCATTCCCGTTCAGAAAATGTTGGAGACCGAAAAACGGAAATTGCGTGAATTGGAAGCGCGGTTACATCAGCGAGTGGTTGGGCAGGAGCTCGCAGTGAAAGCGGTTGCGAATGCGATTCGCCGCTCACGTGCCGGGTTATCCGAATCGTCGCGTCCGATTGGCAGTTTTTTCTTTTTAGGTTCGACTGGCGTCGGAAAGACCGAGTTGGCGAAAGCGCTCGCCGAAGAGCTCTTCTCCGATGAATCGGCGCTCATTCGCATCGACTTATCGGAATACACCGAGCAGCATAGCGTCGCGCGGCTAATCGGCGCTCCGCCCGGCTATGTCGGTTACGAAGAGGGGGGACAACTAACCGAAGCAGTCCGCCGCCGCCCCTATGCGGTAATCCTCTTCGATGAAGCGGAAAAAGCGCATCCGCAGGTATTCAATTTGCTATTGCAAGTCTTGGACGATGGACGATTGACCGATAATCAAGGGCACACGGCGCATTTTGAAAATTGCGTTGTCATCTTTACATCGAATATCGGCAGCGAACTGATTTCTGAGCATTTGCGGGAACATAACGGTAGTTCGGATTTACCGGATGAAGTGCGCGAGCACGTGCTTTCTTTACTCAAATTGAAGTTACGGCCGGAGTTCCTTAACCGATTGGACGAAGTGGTTTTCTTCCATCCATTGAACTCGGAGCAACTCAACGCAATACTCGATTTGCAGATTTCCCGGATTCGTAAACGATTGGAACCGCAAGGCTTTGCGTTGGAGGTAAGCGAAGCTGCGAATCAACTGTTGTTGACCGAAGGAACTAACTTCGAGTATGGCGCGCGACCTCTCAAGCGGGCTTTGCAGGATTTATTGCTCGATCCGTTAGCCGATGTTTTGTTGAGTGGCGATTTTGAGAGTAGCGATACCATTTATGCCGATGTGCAATCCGGTAAGATTATTCTTACCGCCAAAGTGAGTAAATAAATGCGGGTAATCGACGAACGACTATCGTTAGTATTGCGGGAAGATGAGCAGCGATTCGACAAGAAAACCACGCCGTTTCTCAACGATAGTTTACAATTGTATGAACTATGGCAAAAGCAGATCGAGCGATTGTACCCGGAGCTGTCGCCGGTGATTTTCGCGTTGACTGCATCCGAACAAACGATAAGTAATCTTCACGATTACTCAGCAAGCGATTTGTACCGGATTTCCCATGCGGTCTCGACGCTATTCCAATTGTACAATCTTGCCGAAGAGCATCACCGCTTGCGCCGCATTGGCGCGCATCGCAGCAGTAAACCAGAAAAGGGAACTTTCGCAGCTCTTGCCCCGCAGGAATCATTACTCGAAGAATTGCAAAAGGTAAATGTCCGCATCGTATTCACGGCGCATCCTACCGAGGTGCGGCGGCCGGCACTGCTGCGCGAATGGCGGCAGATTGCGCAATTGCTCGCCGATAGTGAACGCAACGATTTCACCAACGAGCAACATCAGTTACTCCGTGACAATTTAGCGGCATCGATTCAATCGTTATTAGTTACCGGGGACGTCCGCACCAACGAGGTAACTCCATATCACGAGATCCGAGATTTATGGTCGCAACTCAGTAATGTTTGGCAAGCTTCGGAAGCCCTATTCCATCGGATACGGCTCGCCGTTCCGTCATCGCTTGCAACCGAAGCACCGCTATCTCCGCTCTCCTTCGGTTGTTGGGTGGGCAGCGATGCTGATGGTAATCCGAATATCACCGCCGAGACGATGCAGTATGCGGCGGATACATTGCGCAGGATGGCACTTTCGCGTTACCTGACATCGTGTGAAACGATTCGTTCCCAACTCACAATCAATGCTGGTCTACTCGATATTGCACCTGCCATCGGCGAATGGCTTTCGCTCACCGAGCATCGAATGCCGAAAACAACTTCACGAATCGGACAACGCTATCGGGAAGAGCCGTTCCGTCGCGCGTTTACGTTCATCTGTGAGCGGATTAGCGATACGTTAAAACAGCTGCCCGAAGACGAATCACTTCACGGTTATGAAATCGTCCGAACGATTCCGCCACGCGAGATCGAGTTGCCTTACACCACAGCTTCCGAATTGGAAAACGATTTAATTGCAATTCGGAATTCTCTACACGCAACTTTACAATCGCATTATCTCCCCATCGAGCAATTGCTATTTCAGGTGCGCAATTTTGGTTTTCATTATGCGTCCCTCGAACATCGGATTCATGCAAAGGATGTCATCGAATGTTTCCAACTGCTATGGCAACCGGAGAATGCATCGCTTTCAGTTGAACAAATTCTATTCCGAATTCGCGAAACGGTAAATCGTTGTGAAGCGATATCAGTGGAAGCGATTGCCGAGCATCGGGTGATAAAACGGCTGCGGAAAGCCGCGGGATTGCGCCGCGCGTATGGTTCAAAAACTCTTGATACTGTGATTCTCTCCGGCACCTCCCAAGTCGAAGAATTACTTGGACTCAGTTTACTGCTCGACGCCTGTCAAGTTGATGCAAATGAACCGGAACCGATTCGTGTCGTCCCATTATTTGAAACATTGCCCGATTTACAACATGCGCCAGTCTTTCTCAATGAATTGTTTTCGCTCCCGTATTGGCAAACGAAGTTGCAAGTTGCTCATCGCATCCAGGAAGTGATGCTGGGCTATTCTGATTCCGGGAAAGATGCCGGGATTGTAGCGGCGAATTTAGCACTCGATCAAGCTGCTCGTGAGATTCATGCCGCCGGTGAACGCAACCAAGTTGCCATCCAATTTTTCCATGGGCGTGGCGGCACTGTTGCTCGCGGTGGCGGTTTTCTCTATCAATCGATTGTTGCCTCTCTCCACGGCGTCGGTGATGGTCACTGGAAATTGACCGAACAAGGAGAGATGATTGCGACCCGTTATGGCGATCCTGCGCTGGCGGTGCGGGTAATCGAACAGATGCTGGTGGCGACCATCGAAGCGCGTACTTTGCAATCCACAATTTCCTCCAATGCCGCGCTGGAATTCGAGGAACTATCGGTATTATCGGAAAAAGCTTGGCGTGCGCTGGTGTATGAAAAACCGGATTTTGCGCAATTCTTCGCGATCGCGTCTCCGGTCGGAGAATTATCGGCGTTGCGAATTGGCAGTCGCCCTGCGAAACGCACCCCTGGCGGTGATATCTCGATGTTACGGGCAATCCCTTGGAACTTCGCATGGCTGCAAAACCGCATCAATTTGACCGGATGGTACGGTGCCGGAACTGCGCTCAATGCCATTCGACATCAACCGGAATTGTGGCATGGTTTTCTTGCCGCCTTACCACACACCCCCATTCTGCAATTGCTTATCCAGAAATTGCGAATCTCGCTCTGGCTATCGGATTGGAATGCCGCAGAGTTCTATCTACATCGGGTACCGGAGGAGCATCGCGCATACATAACCCGGATTCGCAATGAATTCGATGATTTGAAAACAGTATTGGAGGAATTGCAGGAACACCTTCCGGCAAAATCCTATGCAATCTTTCATGCGTCGCGCGCAGTACGGGTTGCCCCCTTGCGGGGATTGGCAGCGATTCAGAGTGAACTCATTGACCGCTTCCGTAATCAAACCAACACAACGGTTGAGACGATGCTGCAGCGCGCCTTATTGCAATCCTTTATCGGCGTTTCGGCAGGATTGCGTAATACCGGTTGATATTGGCGTTTGCGAATCGTATGTTAGCCGTTTCTTGGGGGGTTATTATGATCGATACAAATCACTGGCGCGAACTATTTGCCGACGAACAACTGACGAGGCAGCGCGCTTTTGCGCAATACACCGATGACATTATCGCAACAATCGCGAAGTTGCCGGGTTATAGTTGGTGTGGTTTCTACTGGGTAGTGGGCGATACGCTGCACCTCGGCGCATGGCGCGGGCCCCACGCTACCGAACATGTCGCGATACCGGTTGGACAAGGGATTTGCGGAGCGGCAGTGACTTCGCGGGAAACCGTAATTGTCGACGATGTCACAAAAGACCCGCGTTACCTGCAGTGTTTCCTTTCGACAAAATCGGAAATCGTGGTTCCCATTTATACTGACGGTGATCCAAGTAAGGACGTTATCGGGGAAATCGATATCGATAGCGATAAAACCGGTATGTTCACATCGGACGACCGCTTACAATTGGAAAAACTCGCGACCTTGATTGGAAAGTTCTATCCTACCGGTTTCGATCCCCGTTTGGTGTAGTGTATCTTCAGAATCTATCCTCGGGTGGGGGTTTGAGAAGGGGCGTATCGCATACGCCCTTTTTTCATGGGCGAACACCGGTTCTGCTGTATACAAGTAATTGGCAAAGTTAGTTCTATTACTGTACGTAAATCTATCTCACGAATAGGTAGCCGCTGGCTTTAGCCAGCGAATAGAGTGAAAATTATAAAACGCGGTCTAAAGCCCACGGCTACCAATACAAAGCGAATAAACAAGATCGTTTCGTATCTTTTTAGAACCAATATCCTATTGGAACCGTTTACCGAAGTTTCCTACCTTGTACCCTGAATGACGACTTACTGCAACTTGAACGCCAACGCGACAGGAATTAACCGATGAGCCAACCACATTCCATCGACCAATACGAACTCGACCGTTACCTTTGCATCTTGCGGGATATCGATACGAACACTGTACAATTTCGGTGGGCGTCTGATAACCTCGCCCGCTTGTTGTGCAGTGCTGCCGTGGCGAAACTGCCTCATCGCAAAATCACCGTGAAAACGCCAGTGGGGATTGGCGAGGGTGTTGAACTCGCGACAAATGTGATGGGGGTTCCGATTTACCGTGCCGGGCAGGCATTGGTACAGGCGTTTCTCGGTGTAGTGCCGCAAGCGGCAGTCGGTTCGTTATTGATTCAACGCAATGAGGAGACAGCGCAACCGAAATTGTTTTACAAAAAATTTCCCCATCCACTGCCGCCGAATGCAATTATCCTTGATCCGATGCTTGCAACGGCGGGTTCGGCGATTATGGCGGTGAATATTTTGAAGGAACACGGCTACGCATCGGATTCGATTTATTTCCTCGGGGTCGTCGCTTCACAGGAAGGTTTTGATCGGCTCTCGCAACACATTCCAACGGCGCACATCACGGTAGCCGCGGTCGATCCGCGCTTGACTGCAATGAAGTACATCGATCCCGGATTAGGCGATTATGGCGACCGCTACTTCGGCACTTGATATCTTGGATATTCTATTTTCCGTTTTACAGTGTTTACTGTGTTGGGCGAATTCTCTGAGCGCCCTTTGTTGTAGTAGGAACAGACCTCAGAAAAGTCCGTCCTCGTTTTTGAGTACGGGCGAACCTTGTGTTCGCCCTTTTGTTTTGGGTTGGTAGTTTTAGGTTGGTTGTTTTGTACTGGTGGTTACGGGTTTCCAAACCCGTTCCGTAGGGGCGTGCCGCGCACGCACTTCTGTTTGTATCGTAGGGGCGGCTGGCAGCAGCCCTTTCTTTAGTAGGGACAGATCCCAGAAAAGTCTGTCCATGTCATTGCGAGCGTAGCGAAGCAACCCCGCAGGGCTCACCGAAGGTAATCCCATTTGCTATCGTAGGGGCGGCTGGCAGCCGCCCTTGTTTCAGTAGGGGCAGACCCTCTGGGTCGCCCTTTTGTTTTTACAGGTCTGGAGACCTGTCTGTACCCAATACAGGCGGGGACGCCTGTCTCTACCCAATTTCGGGCGGACACGATGGTCCACCCCTACCCACCCCCTACCACCTTACACCCTACACCTTACACCTTTCACCCTTCACCATTTTTTTCGATCCCCATTGCCCATTCCCCTTCACCCTACACCCTTCACCTTTCACCTTAGCAGCACCATCTTCTTTGTTTTCACAAAATCCCCGGATTGCATCCGCACGAAATAGGTTCCCGACGAAAGATGTTGTCCATCGATGGTCACTCGATAACTTCCGGTTTGCTGTTTCTGGTTTACAAGGGTTGCGACTTCCCGACCGGTGATGTCGAATAGTTTTAGATCGACAAATCCCGGTTTTGGTAGTGAGTAGGAAATGGTTGTGGAAGAGTTGAAGGGGTTGGGGTAGTTTTGGGATAACGAATAGGTTTGTGGAAAAAGAATCCGTTCTGTTGCAATATCGGTCGTATCGATGTGGATTTTTGTCAAAAAAGCATCTTCAAATCCAGCATTATAAGTTGGGTCGAAACCGTTTGGTGTCGTTGGAAAACTCGGACTGTCGGTAATACCGGAAACATAAATATCGTTATTGTTATCGACGGTCACACAAAATCCATCATCAGAGTTTGAGCCGCCAAGGTATGTACCATATAGTAAGTTGGAACCGGTACTATCCAATACTGCGACGAAGCAATCACCGCCGCCATTATAAGTAGCATCGAAACAGTTGGCAGTAACCGGAAAATCAGCACTATTGGTCTGTCCAGTGATGAGGATGCTTCCATTAGTAGATAGATCAGAAGGGGCTGCCAAATCAGAACCGGTTCCACCGAGAAGTGTGCTAAAAACGACGCTTCTACCATTCTGATTGAACTTTGTGACAAATGCTTTTCTTGTTCCTAAATGCAACGTATCGAAAGCGCCGGGAGTCGTGGGAAAGTCCAAACTCGATGTGTAACCTGTAACTAGTACCTCATTTGTGTTCAACACTTTGACCGTCTGTGCTACATCATAGGAAGAACCACCCCAATAAGTGCTGTACAGCAATTGTGAGCCGTCGGCAGTTAAGCAAAGGAGAGCACAATCATAGCCCTCCCCACCGCCGAAAGACGTATCAATCGCATCAGCCGTTATCGGGAAATCAGAACTTAGCGTGGTAGGTGCTGCCCAGAGGTAACCGGAACGATCGTAATCGATGGCTAAGATACCATCGATACTGTTACCACCGAGGAAAGTACAAAACAGTAGTTGGGTTCCCGAAGCATTGAGATGAAGCAAGAAACCATCGCTATTGCCGTGCATCGAATTTTGCAAAGCGTTTGTTATCGGAAAGTTCGCACTTGCAGTTAAACCGGACGCGTAGTAACCGCCAATACCATCGGAACATAAATCGTCTAATTGATCGGTGGAACTTCCACCGATGACAACACTATACTGTATCGCCGAACCGGTGCTATTCAGTTTTGTTACAAAACCATCTCCATCACCACCCCGTGGACCAAAACTGCTGGTGGTCGGAAAATCACCGGATCTCGCTATACCTGCGACAACAACATTGCCAACACTATCGATTAAAACACCGGTGCAACCATCATCTCCTCCACCACCGATTGAAGTACTAAACAATAGTTGTGATCCGGATGCATTGAAATGGGTGATGTAACCGTCCCGTGCGCTAATGGTTGGGTCGAATGCGCCTGGAGTTGTCGGGAAGTTCCAACTTTCCGTTGCCCCGACCAGAATTATTCCACCGTTACCATCAAGACACATATCCAAACCATTATCATCGTCATTACCCCCCAAAAAGGTGCTATAGATGAGGGGATCGATGCGTAAGGAATGGTCGGGGTTATAACCGTTCGGCAGTACGATCCCGAACGTGTTTTGGTCGGTGAGTTCAAATGTCGCTTCGATTTCCGTTCGACTCCCATTTGCCGAAATCTGATACACACTCGGCAACGCAGTTCGCAATTCCCCCAATGATGTTGACAGGAGAAGCTCGGCAATGGGCAATGGGGATTGGGCAATAGGGGATGGGTGTTGGGTGTTAGGTGATGGGTAGGGGCGGACTCCCATGTCCGTCCGCGTCGTTTCTGTGGTAGCGGGCGTATGCCATACGCCCCTACTGGAATCCATTACGCCATCGGACAAGAATGTCCGATGTACGGTTCCTCCAGTAGTTCGTGAATCGCGTAGCAGGGCACGAACATTTACATCGGGCGACCCAGAGGGTCTGCCCCTACTGGAACATTTGTCAGACAGGATTGTCTGACCTACACCTGTAACTGCGGGCGTGCGCGGCACGCCCCTACTGTTCCCAGTCCCCCGTTCCCTGTTCCCTTTATCCAAATGAGATTGCTTCGGCGCAGGGCGCTCTCGCAATGACAGTAACGATTCCGGATCCCCGAACCCCGAAATCCGATCCCCTTCTAATCCCTCGACAGACATCCGAATTTGTGACGGATCGAAGCCGGGATGGACGATGAAATCGAATTCTAATTTGCCTTCGTTTTCATACCATTCGATATCGATCCCATCCCACACTTCCCGATACACGACCGTAGAAAAGTTGCGACAATTTGGAGCCCACTTCGAAGAATCATTCCCCAAGAAGTAATTATTCTTCCAGGGGAGTTCACCCTGCGCTTCCACGCTTTGTGCTTCCGCACGGTGTAAGGTGGAAAAAGATTGGTGTAGGGTGTAAGGTGTAGGGTGTAAGAAATCGGGTGAAGGGTTTAGGGTATAAGGTGTAGGGTGTTGAGTAGAAAAAGATTGGAAAAGGTTCTCGGAATCTTCTTTTGTTGACCTTTCACCATTCACCTTTAACCCTTCACCCTTGACCTTTGACCCTTCACCCTTGACCTTTGACCCTTCACCCTTGACCTTTGACCCTTCACCCTTGACCTTTGACCCTTCACTTTTCACGAAGTGAAACTTCAGTGCATGAGATATCATTGGAACATTTTCACGCGCGGGATGGCGGCGCAGCATTTCCGGTAAGTCATTTTCCATTACGTCGTCGGACAAGAATGTCCGACGTACGGAGCCACCTGTGGGCGGCTGCCAGCCGCCCCTACCCTGTTCCCCATTGCCTATTGCCTGTTCCCCATTCCCCAAATGAGATTGCTTCGTCGCTGCGCTACCTCGCAATGACAATCCAGTTTCCTGAGCCCCGAAATCCGAATCCCGAGCCCCCGGTTGCGTTAGCAGTAGCGTTATCCCATCGCGTTCGAGGAACCATGTCATCCCATTCTTCGCTTGACACTTATATAGCACGCGAGCATCCCACTGCCCCTTGTTCTCGGTAAAGAAAAACGGTTTTGGTACTGAGGTTGACGAGGGTTTCGTGAGGGGTTTATGAGAGGATGCGTGGTTATCCGAAGCGGAAGCGAACTCCGGAAAGCAGAACAACAGGACGAAAAGAGAAGATACAGTTGTTAATTTCATCGCAACCTCTCGAAATCTTAGAAGCAATTCTAAGATACCGGTAGCGTGGAACCTAACAAAGGAATTTTACCATAAACGAGAAAAAGCACATCATCGGGTAGGGTTTTAACGGACAGGTGTGGGAAACCTCTTTTTCTGAACGGGTTTGGAAACCCGTAACCACCATCTCAAATACCCAACGGGTTTGGAAACCCGTAACCACCAGTTACACGTCAAATGATGTCAGGCAAGATTACCTGCGGTGAGCCGCAAGGCGGGTTGCCTAACCTCCAACTAATATGGGGCGTGCGCGGCACGCCCCTATTTAAGACTCAACACCCATCACCCACTACCCATCCAATCACCCATTGGCAACGGAGTCGATGGCAGATGTGATGAGGTCTTGTGCTTTCTTGCCGTGTGGTGCCAATTCGGCATTGTTAAGAGTATCGACCACCGTTGCCGGGTTTAGTGCCCAAATCGAGACAGTACCGTCATCCTCTTGCCGCAAACAAACCGAGCAGGGAAGAAATACACCAATCGAGGGATCGGCTTCCAGTGCGTTATGGGCAAGGGTCGGATTGCAAGCCCCGAGAATCCGGTACGGGGTTGTCTCGACGCCGATTTTCTCTTTCAACACTTTATCGGCTTCGATCCGGGTGAGAATGCCGAATCCGACTTCTTTCAAAGCGGCGGTGATTTTCGTTTCGACTTCGTCGATAGTTCCGGTTGCTTTTTTCGCGATTGCGAATTCCATAGATGGTTCCTCCGTTGTGATTTGGTTTAAGTTGCTTCGAACAATTGTGATACGATTTATCCCGGATTTATTGTTAAGAACCTCTACTTCTCCCATCCGATGCGCGAATTCGTTATCTTGGCTTATGCACCTTACCATCAAAGTGATTCCTCAATCGTCGCGCCTTGAATTTGCCGGGTGGCAAGGCGATGTTTTGCGGATAAGGCTCACGAAAGGAGCACACGACGGCGAGGCGAATGGGCAACTCATCGAGTTTCTCGCCAAGAAATGCAATGTCCCAAAAACATCGATTCGGATTCTCCACGGTGAGAAACAACGCGAGAAAACCATCGAACTACCCGACTCCGCTCACCCCTTCTTACCGGATTAAACATTCTTTAACACTGCAAATCTACTGGTGACCACTGTTTTTTTGGTAACGGTTATACTACATTACGACCATGTCCTCAATCTGGCTCGACATTCTCTTACTCTTTCTTCTCGTACTGGCGAACGGTTGGTTTGCCATGGTCGAGATTGCCGTCGTCTCTGCCCGCAAGGCAAAATTACAAGTGCTCGCTCGTAAAGGGAATGCTCGTGCCCAAGAAGCGTTGGCGCTCTTGACCCAACCGAGTCGCTTTCTGGCAACGGTACAAATCGGTATATCACTGGTTGGGGTCTTTGCCGGAGCTTTCGGCGGCGCAACCATTGCGGAAAAATTAGCCGTCTACTTTCGCTCCGTTCCTCTACTTGCCGAGTACAGTGAGCTCCTTGGTCTTATCGTCGTTGTCGCCGGGATAACTTACCTCTCCCTGGTCGTGGGTGAATTGGTGCCGAAACATGTAGCTTTACGTAATCCCGAGCGAGTCACTTTGTTGTTTGTTCGACCGTTACGTTGGCTGCTTTTACTCTCCTATCCGGCGGTACGATTTCTCAGCGCCTCAAGCGACGGCATCATGAAGATGATGCGGCTTTAACT
>JAOTSC010000015.1 GCA_030247525.1 bacterium
AGGGGGTTAGCCGGGATGCGGCGATTTCTTATCTCCGTTCGCAAAACCTCCTGCCCATTCAAATCGAGGAGGAACGCGATACACCTCGGGTTACGATGGCACGCGATGGTGAACCTGAAGTACGAACACGAAAGAAGATAGGCAATAAAGAGATTATTGACTTTACTAAACAGTTGACGACTCTACTCCGGGCGGGTGTACCAATTCTTCCTTCTCTCGATACGATTTCTGGACAAACCGATAACCAGAATTTTTATGAAGCGATGCAGCAGGTTCAAAAAGATTTGGCAAGCGGCAGTGATTTCTCGACTGCGCTTGGAAAACACCCACACATCTTTAGTGATTTGTATGTTAACAGCGTACGGGCAGGGGAAGCCGGCGGTGTGCTCGATACGATCATGGCACGACTCTCCGATGTTTTAGCACGTGACGCCGACATTCAAAAGAAAGTAAAATCGGCATTGCGATATCCTTTGATCGTAACGATTGGCATGACGGTAGCATTCATCGTGTTGCTCATTTTTGTAGTTCCGAAATTTTCGAAGATGTTCGTGGATATGAAACTTGAACTGCCGTTGCCAACGAAAGTCATTATCGCCCTCTCACAATTCTTCTTAGGATACTGGTGGTTACTCCTTGCATTGGGAGTTGTGGTTTATTTTGGTTACAAGCAGCTTATTAAAAGTCAGACGATACAGAAGCAAATTGATGGCTATTTACTTCAAATTCCGGTGGTGGGTAACCTTCTTCTAAAATCATCGATGAGCCGGTTTAGCCGGATGTTTGCTACTTTGAACAAAGCAGGTCTACCAATTATCCAATCGTTACAAGTGGTTGCGCGTACTATTCCCAATGCAGTCATCCGGGATGAACTAATGGAGGTATCGAAAGGTATTGAACGTGGCCGTGGAATTGCCATGTCGATGAAAGATTCACCGGTCTTTCCGATGATGGTAGTCAAAATGATTCAAGTGGGGGAGGAGTCAGGAGCGATCGATGAAATGCTCCTACACATCTCAGATTACTTCGATGAAGAAGTCAGCGCTTCGGTGGAAGCGATTACGGACATGATTGAACCAATGTTGACCGTGATGATGGGTGGGATGGTGCTGGTACTCGCTTTAGCGATTTTCCTTCCAATGTGGAATTTAACTGATTTAGCGGGGCAATAATCTGTTCAGTTTTTGTACAATACATGATGAAATCTGAACAGCTTGGGCAAATGATTCTATCGAATAATCGAAATGTGTGTACACTGCACTAATATAAAATATTATTACTAAAAAGGTTACCGCCGGTATTTGTTAACAATTGTTTGGCAAGGTATTTGCAATTCTTCCCGGTAGTTATCAATTGGATACAATCATCTCAACCGATAGGAGAACAAATGCGTAAGTTCACGAATTCCAAGGGTTTCACCCTTATCGAATTAATCATGGTTATTGTGATCATCGGTATTCTCGCTGCTGTAGCAGTACCGAAGTTCGTCAATCTCCAAACCAAAGCTAATCAAGCAGCATGCGATTCCAACGTGGGTGCTATCAACTCCGCGATTGCAATCCAGTATGCGAATCAACTGACTGGGGCAGCGCCTGATCCAGCATGGATGGACGGTATTGATGCAATCGGGGCAGTGCAAGCGACTTGGTTTGCTTCCGGTACGGTTCCGACATGCCCGCTTGCGGTTGCTTATGTCATCACCAATGGCGTTTGCGCAAAGCATGTCCACTAAGCTTTGATTTTCAATCATCGCCTTCGGCGGTAGTGACCGGGGACTCCGTCGGGAGTTCCCGGTTTGTGTTTCTTTACCAGTAGTTTTACGATAGGTTTTCCATGAGATTTCGCACATCAAACGGATTTACACTGATTGAGATCATCATGGTGATTGTGATAATTGGAATATTAGTCGCAACAGCAGTTCCCAAATATGTTCATTTGCAGGCGGAGGCAAACCAGTCGGTGTGTAATGAAGCGGTACACCAAATCGAGTCGGCGATTGCCATCCAGTATGCTAATCAGGCGGCAGGTACTGCCCCCGATCCGAACTGGATGGAGCACTTCGACGATATCTCAGCGGTGCAAGCAACATGGTTCGCTAACAATGCGGTTCCGCATTGCCCTGTGAATGAACCATATGTCGTGAACAATGGTCAAATCGTCCGTCATAACCATTAGTGCTCGTTGGCACACCAGGTGACAAGATGATTGCTATACTTATGATGTAAGTGAACCGAACAACAACAAGAAGCAGCAAAATCTCATGAAGAAGCTCTGGAACAAAGGATTTAGTTTAGTCGAGTTAATCGTAGTGATTACGGTTACCGGAATCCTCGTGGGCGTCGCTGCCATCAAGTATAACTCCAATAGCGAGTATAAAGTTAACCTTGCCGCTCGAAAAATCATTGCTGATATCCGCTACATTCAATCATTCGCGATGAAGAACGGAACGGAAGTCGATTTTTACATTGTGAATTCTCCAGTTCCTCCGAGTGGATGCTTTATCGCGACAGCGGCATACGGCTCGGCTTGGGAGCCGCATGTGAACACTTTACGAAAGTTCCGCGACAATTACCTGTCTGGTACAACGATGGGCGACCGGTTCATCGTTCAGTATCAAACCTACGGGCCCAAAATCGCCACGTTTATTAATAAGAATCCAGTTTGGAAACCGATTGTGCGAGGTGCTCTAACACCTCTCGCGTATGTTTTAGAGATGGTTTTTGGTAAACCGGCTATTGCAGGCGGATGGGGCAGTAGCCCGGGAATTCCCGGAGAGCCCAACACTTATTATGCGAAAATCTCATCCTCGGGGGCATACTTAAAGAATCCGGATACCAATGCTGATTTTATCGTAAAACTTCCTGATGGGGTAGCGATAACCTCGGCGACTACTTCGATTAGTTTCAGTAGCCGTGGTATGCCAACTGGTGGTCCGTTCAATTCGAGTGGCAACAACAAGACGTTGTTAATACTGAACAGCACAATGTCGATCGTAATGTCGCGAGTTACCGGAACATGTTGGATCGAATCGTGAAAACATTACGATCCAATAGCTCTGCGGGTGTTAGTTTGCTGGAAACTGTTTTAGCAATGGTAATCATGGCAATCGCATTTCCCGCGCTATCGAATCTGTTTGCCGGGTTAACTGTTACTTCGCAACGTCCAGCGTACATCACTACCGCGGAGATGCTGTGTGTTTCCGAAGCGGAGGTACTCGTCGCCGATCATCGTTCAAGGGATTCAGTTAATTACGGCTACAACAATCTTCTGAATGCAAGATATCCCGACCTAGCGATACCCGGGTACACCAATTATTCTCGACAGATTCGTATCGTAGAAAGTTCCGGTAACACCGTCAAAACCGCGACAGTGACAATTATTGGACCGTTTAATGTACGGGCGGCGATTGTAGTTCGTTTTTACCGGTATACCCAACCATGAAACGAAACTTCTTATCCAAGCGAGGGTTGAACCGTGGCTTCTCACTGATGGAGATAATTCTCGTCATCAGTATTACCAGTTTGATCGCATTGGTAATCTCAAAAATTCTCGAGCAAACCGGTAATATGTATTTTCGGATGATTCGGAATGCCGATGCCAACGCACAAATGCAGCAAACGTACTATACAATGATAAGCGATATTCGGGAGTCGGTAGGAGCTGGTAGCGTATCGGCATCGGTGATTGATTTAGATAAGAAGTACTACTATGACGTGGTTGGAACTTCTTTGTTTGCTCATGTGATTCAACCTTACAATGGAACAACGTATCAGCTTGTTGCAAATAAAATTAATGTCAGTAATTTTTGGGATCCAATTGAAGATGTTCCTTCAAGTACAACATACAGTTTTGCTATTCCAAGAATCGAGGCCGGGACAGCATGGAACTCCGTTGCTCGCGGTGGGAACTACATTTACACGGTGACCTTGAAAATCAACGTTAATGGGCAAATCGTGCAGTCTCAGTTTAAGTCTTCTCCAATGGTGGAAAACTAACAATGATACGGCATGTGGGTAACACTCGCGGTATCTCTGTTATCACGGTGTTATTTTTTATTGTAATACTATCGGTCTTTGGCACGACGGTTGTTTCGCAAGTAGTTCGCCAAAATTTAGTGGCTGCAAATAGTCTAAAAGGTCAACAAGCATATTATGGAGCTCTCAGTGCTTGTGATCGGGCATCCCGTGATATTGTGACTGGAGTTGTTACTGGAAATACGAATTATGCAGCATACTCAATTGGAAATGTTTCCATTGAACTACTTACAGTTCGATTGACTTACGTTTCACCACCCTATTTTTTGTTGTCGTTTGACTCGGAACAGGTTTGGAGGATTACCGCACAAACGAGAGTTGGTGACACATACAAACAAGTGGTGATGTACCGGGCACGGAATGCTATCGCAGCAAAAGCGGGTTATTGGCCGGCGTATAGAAAGAATCAGGTTCTCTTTGTTACGGAAGAACGGAATTTTCGGTAGGGAGTTTCTCAGTGTTGCTTAGTCTTGGACTGGTGATATTTATCGTAGCTTTATTGCTATTCTTTGCTCCACGGGTGTTAATCCGTGGAAATGATATTGGGAACCACTCGCTACGAACTGGGTGGACACCACCGGTTTCACGTATCGTTTACTTTCTGTTTCACTACCGCAAAACGTTTGCTGCTTTGATGATGGTTTTGGCACTTTACCTTTTGGTTATCCGAGTCGCCGGAGTCGCTCTGTAATAGCGTTAGCAGTGTAAACTCCCAAAATTTACTTAGCCGGCAATGCGAATTGGTACAATCCCCTATTCTCACCTATATTGTGCTGTCTCCTACGATTCGAGTACAAAATGCAGTTCCACCGATTGTTAACGAAGGGTTTTGGGAAACTTTCCGGAGAGTACCGCTTTGCTTCGGAAGGAATGACGCTCATCGTCGAGGACAATGAGCGGGGGAAGTCTACGCTCAGCAATGCACTCTTTTTTGCTTTGTACGGCGAACCGGATAAGAATCGCCATGACCATCCACTATACCGCCAGTTTCGGTTGTACCGACCATGGAACAGTCCTGCCTACCAAACGACATTGGAAGTATCGGTAAACAATCGATCGATTGTTGTTGAGCGCGATTTTGGAGAGCGGCCGTTAGTTCGGGTTACCGATACCGAAACCGGCAAAGATATCACTGCGGAGTTCATGCAATCCGGCCGCGACGAAATCGGCTACCGGATAACCGGTTTAAGTTATCCTGATGCTATCCGTACGATCTTTGTTCCGCAAGCGATGGCGCCACTCGGCGACTCAAATCGAATGACGCTTACCCAAACAATTCAGCGCTTCGCCGACACCGCAGCTGGAGAATCAACCGCCGCAAAAGCAGTCACCGCGATCAACGATGCGTTAGCGAAGTATCCCTTTGCTCGTCTACCCGGTACGGTAAAAGTTACCGACGAGATCATGCGAATCGACCACGAAATCGCATCACTAACCCAATCGATTGACCGGATGGAACAGGAACGTGGCGACCGGGTAGGACTACTTTCAAAGATTGACAGCTTGGATCGTCACACAGTAACACTACAAGCTTACTCCCACGAGATAATTCGCCGGTCAGAGGCGAAAGAGCTAAAAGAGCTTAGTGCGAAACTGGAATCCGATGACTCGATTCGTGAAGAATGGCAACGCACCAAACAACTTTGGGACGAACTCGAACCGTTTGAATCGACTCCACTCGACCTCGAAGGGCCAATTTATGAAGCGCATACCGCTGTAACCCAGCAACAACAAATTGCCGAGACCTATTCTAAGCAAATCGATTCGATGCTGGAGCGGATAAATGCTCTGGGACAGCTGGATGCATCGGTTGATAGCGATGCATTGTCCGATTTATCCATTTTAGACGATTTGCGGCTCATGCAAACACAGTTTCGCGACACTGAATCGGAAATCGACACGTTCTCAGTGCAAGTGGATGCTGAGAAGAAACGATTACGTGATTTGGGACTCGACCCGGTCGAATTTGAACGGGAAGAACAACGCTGGGCATTGATTACAGTTCCGGAAGAAACCGCTGTTATTACGAGTGTCGATCAACTGCGAACGTTGACCCAATCAATTACTACTACCGAAAACGACCGGCAAACAATTGAAAATGATTTAGAACGACTTAAAGAACGCGTGAATGCCCGTAGCAACCAAGTGAAAACACAAGCGACTTTAGGTGGCGTGTTACTCGGGTTAGGAGTATTCGTTAAGGCACTTGTAGCTGGAGTCGTTGGTTGGCTTGGCGGTTTTCTACTAATCGGTGGTGGCGCTGGTATTTTGATTGCCACCTATCTGAATCAACGAAAAACGGCGCGTGAAACCGGTCAGGAAATTGAGCGCAAATCAATTCGCTTACACGAACTAACCAGTCAACACAAAAAACTACACGATGAGTATGAACAACTTACCAGTTTGCTTCAGGCAATAGCACAAAAGGTTGGTTTAGCGAATGCGCGCGATTTGTATGCCGCGCAACAGCGCCGACGGATGTTTGCACCGTCGATGTTCTCATTGCGTAACTTGAATGATAATTTACTGCGTTGGCAAACGAAGCGATCAGAGCTGGCGGGAAAAATCGCTGCTTTTGCCCATAAAATCGGGATGCCGCTGCAAGCAAAGGATATCACGGTTCCGCAAATTCACGATCTTCGGCAACGGTTGGAAACTTGGTTCCGCGGACGGAAAGAGCGCGAAGAGGCGAAAAATAAAAGAGCGTTGCTGGAAGAACAGCTTACAAATTCAAAACGCGACTTAATTGCTGCGGAAAACAATTTCGTAACGTTATTGTTTCGCGGCGGTATTAGCGATCCGGTATCGATTCAACAACGGTTCGATTCCTATCGGAATGCCTGTAAACTTCGCCGTCGCCGGCAGGAAATTCAACAAAGCCTCTTGCCTTCATTAAATGCGAAACGGCTGCCTGAATCGGAACGTGAGCGTTACCAACAGCGTTCGACCGAGTTGCAAGAGCGACTCTACCGTCAAAATGCAGTAGACTTGCCATCGGAGTATGCCTCGTTAGAACCTGTGATCGGGGTTCAAAAAGCTGCTGAGGAACAGGAACTGATTCGTAAACAACAAGAAACGCTGGCAACACAAGTGTTTGAGTATATGCAACGGGTGAGCCGCATCGGAACTACCCGACGGCAGCTAAAACAAATGCTCAGGATTCGCGAGCAAACACTTGCGTTTGAAGCTGCCGCAAAACTTGCCTGTGATGAGTTAAAATCGATGGCACAAGCAATCCATAGTGACTGGGCGAAAGCATTGAATCGAATCGCAACTGAACGGGCGAAATCCTTTACTGGGAGTGTGAAAGGAATTCGTTTTGGGAACGATTTGTCGATCCAAGTGGAGTTAAACGATGGCAGAATGCTCGACGAGCAAGCGATGCACTCGTTATCGATTGGCGCTCGCGATCAGTTGTATCTTGCTGTGCGAGTTGCAATTGCCGATTTCTTGAGTGTGGAACACTTACCGCTCGTTCTGGATGAACCGTTTGCACAAGCTGATGATACCCGCTTTGAATCGGGAATGGAGCTATTGCTTGAGGAAGCAAAAGCACGACAGGTGATATTACTAACATGTCATGCCCTCCGCCACCGCGATTGGATCAAGCGGCACGATAAAGAAGTGATGTTAGCTGGTTTGGCTGCCTAAGCAATTTATTTGCTCCGACATGAATGAGTTGCCAGTCTCGTTGTTTAGGCGCGCTCGCGGAGTGCGCCTTTTTCTTGATTTTGAATGAAGTAAGTACAAGCAAAGAAAATGTACTATGAATCCACCAATCGTTCTTGACCATCTAACAAAACAGTTCTCAGCGGGCGTATTTCGGAAATCGGTGACCGCGGTACGTGAGATTTCGTTTTCTGTTCAACCCGGTGAAGTCGTCGCGTTTCTCGGTCCCAATGGCGCTGGCAAGACAACAACGATTAAGCTGTTACTCGGTCTTTTGTTACCGACATCTGGATCGGTACGGCTATATCACTCCACACCCGAGCAGCGAAGCATTCGCAAAAACATCGGATTCATCCCTGATCATCCTTTCTTCTATCCTGCTCTTACGGGGCACCAGTTCTTACAACTTTGTGGAGTTATTAGTGGTTTACACAACAAAGAAGCGGAAAAAACTGCATCTGAATGGTTAGAAAAGGTCGGCCTAAGTAAGGACGCTGATAAAAAGGTCGGTGAGTATTCGCGGGGAATGTTGCAACGGTTGAATTTTGCACAGGCGCTACAGCATAATCCACCACTACTAATACTCGATGAACCGGTGTTAGGACTCGATCCGATTGGACATCATGATATGATGGAGCTGTTGCAAACCGAAGCTCAAACAGGTAAGACGTTATTCTTCAGTACCCATTTGTTGAGTGATGTTTCCGGGTTCTGTTCACGGGTTCTCATCATCGATCAAGGAAGCATTTTGGTCGACACATCACCACAGGCAATATTTTCTCAACAACGCGGAAAAATCGACGTTAGAGTTCGTTTTCCCGGTGAAACTCCCATACCGATCCTAACCATCGAAGCAATGAACAATAAGTACGGAATTGTACACTGTGTTGCTGCCGATCAAGCACAAGTGAACGAAATTATTCAGTGGACGCAGAACAACAGCGGCGAGATTATTGAAGTCCTCGAACGTAAACAATCGTTCGAGTGTGCCGTAATCGATCAGATGAAAGGAATCGACAAATGCTGAACCGTCTTCTCGCATTTGCGAAAAATACTTTTCTCGATTCCATTCGTAATCGCATTCTCTATTCGATCGCCTTGTTCACAGTTATTCTGTTGTTTCTTGCGATTCTGGTCAGCGATTGGTCGTTAGGGGAGCGGGGAAAGATACTACTGGATATCGGGTTGGCAGGTCTGTCGATATTTACATTAGCGGTCTCGATCTTTGTTGGAATAACCTTGATTAGCGGAGAGTTAGAGCGCCATACGCTGGCAGTCATATTAGCGCGGCCGATGGCGCGATGGGAAATCATTGTAGCAAAGTTTGTTGGTTTCTTTGGCGTTATCGCAGTATTACTGATTGGAATGACGCTGTTCTTAACCGTAATACTACTAACATTTGGTGTTTCGCTGTATCCGCTATTTTTTGTTTCCATATTGGGAATATTGTTAGAGTCATCGGTCGTTTTGGCGATTGCGCTATTCTTCTCATCGATCACCAAACCTACCTTGGCAGCCTTGTCGACAGTCGCTATCACGGTTTCAGCGAAAATGCTGGCAACCGTTCATCTGTATCAAACACAACAACTCGATCTCGAACATGCTACGTTTCACATACCAGCGGCGTTACAGCCGATACTAACGATGCTTTACTGGACATTGCCGGACTTGAGCCGGTTCGATTTCCGAATGTATGCGGGATATGAGCTTAACGTTCAATGGGGGATAATGTTTGGTCTAATCGGTTACACAATCGGATATGTTGTTGTTATTTTGCTGCTCACTGTTTGGCGGTTCTCCCGGGTCGACCTTAGATGAACAGGAAATATTTAATATTCGTACTGGCAATTATTGGATGCTTGTTGGTTACGTTTGTAATACGTACTTACTTCGAGCACGCCTCTCCTTACCGGAACACGAGCGATCAGATTGAAACCCTCCCTTCGTCCATATCGTTACATCTCATGTCACTCGGATATCGAACTGCTCTTGCCGATTTTCTATGGATTCGCGCTGTTTTGTATATGGGTGCAACGATTCCGCACGATCATGACCACCAGCATCAGCATGAACATGCGAACAATCATCATGATCACGAGACTGGTCACGAGCATTCTGGATCATACTCTGAAACCGAAAACCACGTACACACCGATTCATGTCACCATGACGAAGGGTTAAACAACCAATCTTTGCCAACAGAACCGATCAACCCGCGCACCTTTAACTTTCGTTCCCTGCCGGCGCTACAGAAGTCGCTCTACAAAAACGAAAACTCAGATTACGCTCCGGCATTATTACCTTTGTTGGAACGAATTGTCGCCCTTGACCCGTTTTTTTTTCGGGTTTACGAAAAAGGGGCAATGAAACTGGCATTCTCTTGTGGTCGTTCGGAAGAAGCATTGGTGCTGATCAATCACGGTTTGGAAGTATTCCCAAACGCCACGCGGTTGTACTACTTGAGAGGTTTGATCTTGCTGTTTTATCAAGACGACTTCGATTTTGCCGTTGCGGATTTTGTGAAGGTTATGCGGCTCAACTCCCAACAGCCGATTGAGCTGTATTCGCAAGAGGAGATGACCAGCCCGCAGTTCACCCAGTTTGTTCGTGAGATGTTGGTAAACTTTCGAAGCTACTGCCCAACTGAAGAAATGAAAGCGGAAATCGATCAAGCGATTCGCGATGTGACAAAGCGCATTCCGATGTAAATCAGGTCGGGCAGCAGTTTTGCAACTTTGTAACAAGCAATTTTCTTGTATGGTCGAATTCTTGTGATATGTTGCAGAATATTGAAAAAAAAGCGATATTGATTGTCTAAGTATTCATCGAATGTCAGTAGGATATTCGATCAATTCACAACTACTGTTACGGTATTTGAGTTGGGAGAGACCCCTATCTACACTCCGCTCAAGTTCGCGTTAACCGCTTGGCATTGTTACGAATATTGTGCAATTGAAATTGTCATGAAACCATACCTTGCAAAGTTTGCCGAAATCTCCGAGTATCTCCGAAAGGCACGGAGAGAAGTCGCCAGCTCAGGTAACCCACTGGTGGTTTCTACGGTGCGAAATGTTACTGAACGCCTAATTTCTTTTGCCCAAACGCACAATGCTCCCGAAGTCATGATGTATGCTTCGCGGGTTGCTGCAGCATCGGAAGCAAGTTTCCTGCCGGAATTGGAAAAATTAATCCAGTCACTGAATGCTGTTATTGCGGGACAATCGTCTGACGGGCAGAGCATTTTGGTAATCGACGACGATGAAATGACTCAGCGATTGATTGAGGCATTCCTCCAATCGACGCATCGACGATTACATTTTGTTGACAGTTTGCGGGATGCAGATGAAGCATTGGCAAACCAGCCGTTTTCTCTAATATTACTCGATTTAATCCTCCCAGATGGCGATGGGCGTAACTATTTAGCGCGTCTAAAGCAGGAGTCGGCTACTTCCTCGATACCAGTAATAGTTCTTACTTCAAAAGAGAATGAAGCCATTCGGATGGAGTGTCTTGGCTTAGGTGCGACTGAGTATTTTGTGAAACCGTTGCAATTGCAGCCGCTCGCGATCGCAATTGAACGCAACATTGCCCGTCTTCGTCCCGCCGAGCCAATGGTAGTTGCAAGTTCACCTGTTTCGACCGAAGAGATACCAACCTCGATCGCTGTAGCTTCACCACCGCGTGAGGATCGTCGATTACAGCGGGAGTATCGGTTAAGCAGTCGTGCTGAGTTTCAGGAGTGCTATCTTCGAGAAGTTGCTGCTGCCCGTAAAACCGGAATGCCAATCTCAATGGCAGCGATGGATATTGACGATTTCACCCAAATCACGATTGATCACGGCACTACCGGGGGCGAGGACGCAATTAGGACAGTTGCATCGCAGTTAGCGAAAGCACTGCAGCCCGGAGAAGAGGCCGTGCGCTGGGGATTGGATGATTTTCTCGTTTTGCTGCCAGGTCTATCCATCGAAGCGGCGAAGCTGCGCATCGAGAATTGGCGCAAGAGCTTCCAGGATTTGTTAGCAACCTCCATAAATCCAATTCACATCTCAGTGGGCGTTGCGGATGTCGCAAGTACCGTTGAGTTAGCCGAAGCGATGGGACTTGCGAAACGTTATTTGTATGCTGCCAAGCAATTAGGGAAGAATAGCATTATAGCTGGTTCAGACGAATTGGATTCGCCCAATCGTACGATAATCATGGCAGAAGATGATGAAGTTTCGGCGGCTTTGGTGGCGCATCGTTTGAACCGGGAAGGAATCGAAGTATTCCAGTTTAGCAATGGCAGCGAAGCGTGGAATGCCGCCCAAACGACCACACCATCGCTTTTCCTGTTAGACGTGAAAATGCCGGTAATGGATGGTTTTGAGCTGTTGCAGAAAATTCGCTCCGAGCACAGATTCGATTCTGTCCCCGTGGTGATGTTGACAGCCATCGGAAAAGAGACTGATATCGTTCACGGATTAGAGTTAGGAGCCGATGACTACATCATCAAACCGTTCTCACCGACCGATCTTGTTGCCCGCTTGAGTCGTCTGCTGGCAAAAAAACGTGGCGAGTAATCGTTTACCTTTTCACATATCCATCGGGATTCTTCAAGTGCCACTGCCATGCGGAGTGACACGCTTCGAATAGTGAGAGTTTTCCTGACCACCCCAACACCGACTGCGCTTTCGTTGGATCAGCAACCAGAATCGCTGGGTCACCCGCCCGCCGGGCAGTCGTTTCAAATGGAATCGGTTTCCCACAAGCTTGTTCAAAGGCCGTCCGGATGTCGAAAACGCTGCCACCGATTCCATTGCCAACATTGCACATCAACCAACCGCGATTCTTTGTTGCCCACTCCATTGCACTGATATGCGCATCGGCAAGGTCCATGATGTGGATGTAGTCACGTAAGCAGGTTCCGTCCGGTGTTGGGTAATCGGTACCGAAGACCTGCAGCTTAGCCCTCTTCCCATCAGCGATTTCTAACAAAATGGGAATGATATTTTTCGCATTCTTCTGGTCTTCGCCAATCATGCCGGATTCGTGGGCACCGATTGGATTAAAGTAGCGTAACGCAACCGACGACCAGCCGCTGCCAATTGCGAGCCACTGCAACAGTTTTTCCGAACAATACTTAGTGTCGCCGTAGGGATTCACCGGATCAGCGGACATTTCTTCGTGTAGGGCTGGAACGACTTTGTCGCCGTAAACTTGACAGGTCGATGAATAGACGATACGTGACACACCAGCTTCCTGCATGGCATTACACAAAACAGCAGTACCCCCCACGTTCTCCGCGAAGTAATAAGCTGCTTGAGTAACTGAATCTTCCACCGACTTTTTTCCGGCAAAGTGAATCACCGCGTCGATTTTTGAAGCTGCAAACAGCTTTCGGAGTAGCACCCGGTCAGAGATATCACCGACATACAACTCGATTTTTTTACCGGTTAGCTGCTCGATTCGATCGACCGCTTCCTTGTGACCGCTCGACAGATCGTCGAGGATGGTAACATCGTAGCCGGTTTCCAGTAAGCGGATTGCAGTGTGGGAGCCAATGTATCCAGCCCCGCCGGTGACCAAAATGCGCATGATTCTCCTCAGAGGTTCGGGTGTGATAACAAAGTAATACATCGGTATAAGGAGGCAAAATTTGTTGTATTGCTGTCTGGTATCTGTAGTGAATTCCGCAATATTGATGAACCCTTTTACTCGAAATGTTATCTTTGGTTTTGCAGAAAAGCGTTTCCTGTAATACGTTCGGAAATATTGGATGCAACGGGAATAGGGATGAACGACACTAATAGGATAGAGATCGATCAAGACAGTTGCTCAATTGCTGGAATTGTTGTGCAGAAACATTTCAAGAGGATCGTTGGTGACCGCTGGACGTTATGCACTACAATGCTCCTGTTGCTTCTGGTGGTGGAACGGAACGTTTTGGCGACAGAGAATCCGATTGAGTCGCTGATTCAGGCGGAACGTTCGTTTTCTGCCATGTCTGAGAGAGCAGGAGTCAGCCAGTCTTTTCAACACTGGTTTGCTGATAGCTGCATCGTTTTACGGCCGCACCCAACCAATGGAAAGAATTGGTACAAAGACCGCGAGATTCCGGTTCATTTGAGTTGGGAACCGAATGTCACTGGAGTTTCAGTGAGCGGTGAATTCGGATATTCTTCGGGACCTTGGCTCATGAAAAAGTCGGCTTTTGATACCGTTGTTACCGCTCGTGGGCACTTTGTTTCGATTTGGAAAAAAACGACAAACGGGGAGTGGCAGGTCGCATTTGATCATGGAATTTCCTACGAATCTCCATTCGATGCAGTGCCACTGATGAAAATCGTGTCACCGAAAATTATAGATTCACTTTCGCAACAGAAGCGGCTACCCCAACATTCTGCGAGGCTCGATTCGCTGCTAAAGCGGGATCGTCAGTTTCATGAGTTACTTCGATCAAAAGGCACTGTTTTTGCCTATGAAAATGCCACGGCGAGAAAAGTCTTGATGTTGCGGGAAGGTTTTACCCCGGTGTATAGTTACATGCTTGCCGAACAATTTATGCGCAAGTATGGTGTGATGTCTTCGCTAACACCGCTTGGCGGCGATGTTGCAGAATCCGACGACTTGGGTTACACCTATGGAAAACTGCACTATAAGCCGCGCAAAGAAAGCGATTCGCTTGCCGGTGACTACTATTACTTGCGAGTTTGGCAGCGCAACCACCAATGGCGGTGGCAAATCGTGTTAGAAATTGCAACGCCGATTCCACCAGAGAGAATTGAATCTTCTTCACACCCATCGGAGTCAAAATGAAATACTCAATTCGCAATGTGTTTCTTGGATTGTTCATCAGTTCGCTCGCCGGAATTTCCTTTGCGAACGAATTCGATGGTTTGAAACCGGATGGGGAAGTTGCCGGATTTCGACCAGTGGCAGTGTATGAAAATGCCAACGACGCTCCAATGGGTGCGCGTTTTCAATCGGTGCGCCACGGCTTTATCATCGATTTACTTCGCATCGAATCAGTACCACAAGGTTTCTTCTGGGTGAAGTCGCCACCGAAGTGGGACAAGGGCGAACCTCATACCTGCGAACACTTGTTGTTGGGTAAAGGGAATCGCGGAAAAGCGGTTGCTGCTTTGGAAGACATGGCGCTTGGCAGCAGCAGCGCTTACACTGAGCAGTTGTACACTGCCTATCACTTTAACACGGTGGCTGGTACCGAGACCTATTACAAATTATTCGAAGAAAAATTAATGGCGCTGCTTCATCCCGATTTTACCGATGAAGAGGTGCGACGCGAAGTGTGCCATGTTGGAGTAGTCATCGATCCGAAAACCGGAAAACGATCCCTTGAGGAAAAGGGGACGGTCTACACGGAAATGGTCAGTGGGTACGAAAAACCGTGGTCCTATCTCTGGAACGTGATGGATGATATTGTCTATGGCGACACCCATCCCGTTGCGAATGTTTCAGGGGGAGAACCAGCGGCGATACGCACGATGACGCCACAGGATATGCGTGAATTTCATCGTGAGTTTTACCATCTCTCAAATATGGGAATCATCGTCGCTTTACCGGAGAACATTCCGCTACAGGATGCGTTGCGAAAATTCTCGGAGATATTGGATCGATGTCAAACCGGTACCGATTCTTCTCCGCATCCCGGAATGAGTGGTTTCGATTTGCCGCCGCCGCAACCGATGTTGCCAGAAGGGTCGATTAAGATTGTGGATTACCCCAGCGACAATCCGCAGGATCAATGCGACATGTTACTCTCGTGGCCCGCCCAATTGACATACACCGCTCAAGACGAGCTGTTGCTCAATTTGTTTCTCGGTGCGTTTGCCAGTGGTTCCACATCAAATTTATACGCCTTATTAATCGACTCGAAAACCCAATCGCTCGATTTAGAAGCGACCTCGGTGTATGGTAGCAGCAGCCGTTACTTGGGACATCCCATTCGCATCAATGTTGGTGGAATGCCACCATCGTCGGTTACCGATGCGAAGATTCGGGCAACCCGCAGTGCCATTATTAAAGAGCTGCAGAAAGTAGCTGATTTACCTGATAATTCTCCTGAGGTTAAGAAGTTTAACGAGCAAGCGTTAAGCTTGTTGACAAGCACGAAGAAATACTACGAAGACATTCTGAATAAACCCCCGATGTTTGGTTTCCGTGGCGGTCCCGGCGGTACATGGCAGCACAATCTCAATTGGTTAGAGCATGAACCCGGCTTCCGGAAATCGTTGGTTTGGAAAAAGCAAATCGCATTTGCCGACTCACTTCTGCGTACTGGGAAAAATGTTTGGAAAGGCTACATCCAGAATTGGAAGCTGCTCTCGACACAACCGTTTGTCGTGGCGAATCAACCATCACCCGCAGTGATGCAAAAGATGATTGATGACAAGTCATACCGGATTGCTGGATACATCGAGCAATACAAAACCAAGTACAATGTGAAGACCGCAGAAGAAGCGATACTCGCTTATGAGAAAGAGTTCGATTCCAACACGAAGCAACTGGAAACCACCTATGCACAGCAGGCGATGCCGAAGTTCATCGAGAATCCCCCGCTAACGTTAGACGATCCACTTAGATTCGATTCAATGAAACTGCAAAATGGCTCACCACTTGTTGCATCGACTTTCGAGAATATGACTTCGGCAACGATTGGCGTCGCATTTAATCTGAAAGCAATCCCTGAATCATTACTGGTGTATGTTCCATTCCTACCCTCGCTGATAACCGATATCGGCGTTTATGAGAATGGAAAACCGGTAACTCACAAGGAAATGAATACTCGATTGCGATCCGAGGTGCTCAACTATTACGCTGACTTCGATCATGGCGTTGTAACTGGTCGTTCTGAGTTCATAGTCCGGGCAGCTGGAGCGAACCATAACGAAATGATCAACGGATTACAGTGGATGACGAACTCACTGTATTCCCCTTACTTGGCGCTTGAGAATCTCTCACGTATACAAGATGTAATTGACCAAATACTGAGTTACTACCGATCGACAATGAAGGGTGGCGAGGAAGGGTGGGTCGATATGCCTGCCGACGCTTACCGGTTCCAAACCGATCCGGTGTACCTTGCGACCGATTGTTTTCTCACCAAGACCCATTTGATGCAACGGTTGCGTTGGCAATTGACTACTGCCGGCAGTAGTGCGGAACAAAAAGTCATCAATGAATTTCTTGCCAAGTTAGCCAAAACCGGTGCTACCAAACCGCGTAGTGATTTGATAAAGTGGGTGAATGAGCAACCAATTCCGGAGCAATCAGACGTAACGAAAACCGTCTGTAAACGAATTGTCGCAGAGCTGTTAGCGACGTTGTCGGAGATTCCCGATGCAAACCTTGCGCAAGATTGGAAGTATCTCTGCAGCGAGATCGAAGCCGATTTAGCAGTAACGCCGACTGTCGCGATGAATCGAATGAAGGCAACCCTTACATTGCTGACCCATTCCGATAACACGCGCTTCTATCTGATTTCGAATTCGGGAGAACGTGCTGCAATTATGCCGACGCTTGAGTCGTTTGCGAAAAAGCTCTCGTCGGAGAAAACCAGTGTGCAGAATTTCGCGACAATTCGACGGATCGATCAACGGTTGGCATCTCGTCATTCGGGGATGATGACACCGGTGTATGTCGGATTAGTAAACGACAATACCCGGAGTGGTGTATTGCTGTTCTCCGCAAAGAATGCCGAACCTTATGATGTAACCTCCGAAAAAATGCTGGACGCATTGGCAGGGAATCTTTATAGCGGCGGTGCTGGACATGGTTTGTTTATGCGGACATGGGGCGCGGGATTGGCGTATAGCAACGGTTATCGCTATCGCGATCACGCCGGGCGTTGTAACTATTATGCTGAGCGATGTCCCGATGTCGCGGAAACGATGCGTTTTGTCGTAAGCGTTCTGAAAGAAGCGAAATACGACGAGTCGCTTGGGGAATATGCCATTGCCTTAGCATTTGAAAAGTCAAGGGCGGGATCGAATTACGAGGAACGCGGTGAAGCGATTGCCTCCGATTTAGCAGATGGATTCCCGCCGGAGCGAATCGCTGCCTACCGCAAAAAAGTGTTGGGGATGCGTAACACGCCTGACTTAACCAAAAAGCTGTTCGCCCGGATGGAGAAAGTGTACGGGAAAGTGTTGATTGGATATGGCGAATCCGCCGAGCAAGTCGAACAGGGCAATTTTTTCCTAATTGGGCCGGAACGACAGTTCGCTTCGCTGGAAACCGAAATTGCAATCTCTGATACCCCCCAACCGGTGTATCGACTCTATCCCCGTGATTTCTGGTTAACCAAGTAACGCGAAGCTCAAAAACTCCGGGCGGAGTGAAATCGAGTCAAGCAGTTGGAAGGGCGGGCATGGTGTCCGCCCTTTCCTTGGAGTCTCCCGCCCAAAATGCCGTATTCCCCGACTTGCACTCGATAGGGAAAATTCCCGAAATTATAGACTGCGAAGAGCAACACAAAACCTTCCAGTGGGTACCGGATCGTATTTGTCCTACCCCAGCAACCTCAATCATGCCAACGAAAAGGAGTAGTTCGTGAGCGAAAAATTTCAGAACTTGATCGATGGAGTATGGTGCGACGCCGACTCCGGTAACACCTTTGAAAACCGCAATCCCGCCGACTGGTCGGATTTGATTGGTACCTTCCCGAAAAGTGGTACGGGCGAAGTTGATCGTGCAATTACCGCAGCTAAGCGCGCTTACAACGCATGGCGACTGATGCCGGCGCCGGCACGCGGCAACATCTTGAAGAAAGTCGGCGACCTGATGACCGAGCGGAAAGAATTTCTTGCTCGCGAAATGACCCGTGAAATGGGCAAAGTATTGAAGGAAACCCGCGGCGACGTGCAAGAAGGCATCGATACCGCCTACTATGCCGCTAGCGAAACCCGCCGGATGTTCGGTCATAACACGCCTTCCGAATTACCCAACAAGTATAATCTTTCGATGCGACAACCGCTCGGCGTAGTGGGCGTCATTACCCCGTGGAATTTCCCGATGGCAATTCCGACGTGGAAAATTTTCCCGGCGCTGGCATGCGGCAATACCGTCGTCTTCAAGCCGGCAAGCGACACCCCGCGTACCGCCACCGAATTAGTAAAGATTCTGGATGAAGCTGGCGTACCAAAGGGTGTAATCAATTTAGTCCACGGTGGTGGTTCGGTTGTCGGAAATGCTATCGTCAATGATAAGCGAGTTGCGGCGATTAGCTTCACCGGCGGCAGCGACGTCGGTAAAAAAATCAACGAGTTGGCAGGCAAGACCTTGAAGCGGGTATCCCTCGAACTCGGCGGCAAGAACGCCGTTATCGTAATGAATGACGCCGACCTCGACAATGCGCTCGACGCGGTGATTTGGGGCGCGTTTGGTACAACCGGACAGCGTTGCACGGCAACCTCCCGCGTGATTTGCCAATCCGGCATTCACGACAAATTCGTGAAGATGCTCGTGGAACGCGCCAATACCTTGAAGTTAGGTGACGGTCTCGACGAGAATAATGAAGTCGGTCCGTGTGTCAGCGAATCGCAGCGCAACTCGGTGCACGAATACACACTCATTGGCTTGAACGAAGACAAAGCGAAGCTCGAATGCGGCGGTGAAGCGGCGCTGGGCGGCGATCTCGATAAGGGTTGGTTCTATAAGCCGACGATTTTCAGCGGGATCAAACCGGGTATGCGGTTAGAACAGGAAGAGGTGTTCGGTCCGGTGCTTAGCGTTATCAAATGCGAAACGTTGGAAGAAGCGATTACGATTTTAAACGATACGGTGTATGGTCTATCGAGCGCGATTTTTACGCAGGATGTCAATGTTGCGATGGTAGCGATTCGCGATATCGAAGCAGGCATCTGCTATATCAATAGCGCGACGATTGGTGCGGAAGCCCACATGCCGTTCGGCGGCGTGAAGGAAACCGGTAATGGTCACCGTGAAGGCGGCTGGACGGTTTACGATTTCTTTAGCGAATGGAAATCGGTCTACATCGACTTTAGCGGCAAACTGCAAAAAGCGCAGATCGACAACAACTAATTTCAGTTGGAAGTTAGGCACTCTTGCCTGACAATTCTTGTTAAGTCGCGACTTTCTTGGCGTCATGGGTAGGGGCGGACCATCGTGTCCGCCCTTTGCATTGTAACGTTGGGGCGAATGGCATACGCCGTTTAGGAGGAATCCTGCTTAACATAAATTTATAGGGCGTACTATCCAGTACGCCCCACTTTTGTGCATCACTGCACTTACTAAATAAAATCGGAATTATCTAAAACATCCTCACTGGTGTCGTAAACTTCTGGAGTCCTTGCAAGAAATCTTTGCTTGGACGAATTTCACCCACCGCACGTCCCGCCCAATTCTTGACCGTACGAGCGCCCCATCCCGTCTTAGCGCCCCAACCGTGCTGCAGGAGTCCTAACGTTTCCAGTAGAATGCATGAGACGACGTTCCGCGGCACTTCCTCGCCATCCCACATCTTGATAGCAACGCCAACCCCCATCCCCGTAGCAGCATCGTGCCAGCCCATCGAATAGTATCCTGCCGCGCCGGCTTTCGCAATAAGTCCTTTACAAGCGCGCATGAGATCGGTATCGATTCGTTTCCGGGTTCCTGCAATAATTTCCGGATGAGTTTGCATGGCGTCGCGAATTCGACCAACATCGTCACCGAAGCGTCCCGACTGATCGGCGATGCGAGCAAACGCCGTCGCCATCCCGCGGAGGGTTGGACCCCATGTCACAACTGAACAGTGATCCATTCCGGTCGCAATCTCATCCATCGCATCGTCGCAATACCGGGCAATCCGCGCTTTGATCCGCTGCTGTACCGGATGTTCAGGTAAATAATACCCTTCTAAACTCTCGCCGTAACTGTTAGCTGTCGCCAACATTGCGGCATGTTTTCCCGAGCAGTTGTGGTGTAGTACAGTAGGCGTTAATCCTTCGCGAATCAATTCGCGACGTGTCTCCTCATCGTGGGGAGGATGCACTCCGCATTGCAATTGGTCGGGTGTTCCACCAAAGCGATCGAGCAACCGGGCAACTAACCGGCGGTGCATGTCTTCGCCACTATGCGACGCCGATGCAATCGCAATTTCTTCCAGCGAAACCCGATCAGACCACACTTCCACAAACGGCAGCGCTTGAATCGGTTTCATCGATGAGCGAGTGAGCGGACGTGCTTCGGAATTACCCATGGCAAACAAGAGATCGCCATTGGCATTTGAAATCGCAATCGAACCGGTGTGATACGTTTCCAACGAATCACCACGCATCTGTTCGATCAAAATGGGGGGACGAGAATGCAAGGGTTGTACCTCGGAGAATCTAAAACAAACTGCAAGCAATATGCATTTACGTTTGCAAGCAAGCAAATCCTTCGCGAGTGGGATCGGCAATTTTCCCGACAAGTTGAGTACAGTTAAACAGAAATGATATCGATGATAAAACGAAACGAAAATATTGAAACAGACTATCACACGAAAACGGTATGTATAAGGATTAAATTGCAAACTACGGAGTATCTATTGAGATATTATTCACGAGTAACTACATTAATATATGGGTTCTTTCGGAAAGTCAATCACTATAAATTGGAGGATACAATGAAGCTATGTCGTACTTCCCGGATGCCGTATCATCCCATGCCCTTGCTCAGTATTGTGGTTCTACTTATTGCAGGTTCGGTAAGCATCGCGCTCGCTCAGTACGATACGCTGGTTCCCACTGGTCGTTTTACTATGAACTGGGGAACCACCCGTAACATGATTGTCCATGGCAATTACTGTTACCTTGCCACCGGGTCGACCGGACTACAAATCGTCAACATCCAAAATCCCACTGCAATGCGTCCCGCCGGTGAATCGTATGCTTATGGCTATGTGGAGAACATCGCCAAAGTAGGTAACTACGCCTACATCACTTCATCGGATAGCGGTTTTCACATACTCGATCTCCAGAACCCAATATCTCCCGGAGTCGTGCTTTCCGATCACAACCGTTTTCAATTTGCTCGGGAAATCCTCGAAGAAAACGGATACGTTTATTGCATCGAATACGAAGGTTACGATTCCTTGCAACTTACTGTTCTTGGTGTCTCCATTCCCAGTTCTCCCCAAACTATCAGTACAACCAGATATCAGGCTACTGAGTTCCGAGGTGTCGCGGTTTACAATCAATTCTTATATCTGACAAATGGCGATTCGACCATTTCGATCATCGATGCCAGGCAACCTACTGCTCCAGTGTTAACAATCCGGATGCGAGTTGCCAGTTGGACGAGTAGCATTACTGTTGCTGAAAATTTTGCGTATGTGATGGGATATGAGCCTCGGTTTAGCGTTTTGAGTCTGACGAATCCAGCTTCGCCAACTATTATTGCTCAATCGGATTCGGTTCTCGGATATGCAAATCTGGCTGTTTTTGGAAATCGATTATACTCTTGTGACAACGGGGAGGAGGAATCGTTTCTATACATCTACGACATTACGAATCCGACTCAGCCGCAATTTCTACAGCAGTTTGAAGATTATGTCTTTGACTATGCGGTAACTTCCGACAACAGTGTCGTTTTCACTTGTGGAGGTAACGTAAACGCATACGCAAACACGAATCAACCACAGTTGATTGGATCGAGTCGATCACAGCACAGTTTAGTCGAACAAATAAAAATTCGCGGCGACCGCATGTACCTTGGCGAATGGTACGGCATGTCAATCCTTTCTCCCGCCAATCCCGGCACATTGGTTCAGATTGGGCGAATCGACTCGATAACGAATGGACAAGTGTATCACTTTGATTTTCTGAGCGATCAATTCATCGTCACTGCTTGTGATACAACTATGAAAGTTTATAACATCAGCGACCCGGCTCATGCGTCATTAATTGGCTCCTTGCATTTTCCCTACTTCCTTGCTGGTGTATCGGTACGAGGCAACTATGCGTATGTATTTGGATGGAATGATGGCAGTGTGATGAGGGTTGTCGATTTGACGAATCCGACTATGCCGATCCTCGTGGGAAATACATTCACTTATGATTGGGGTTCGATGGTTTTTGAAGGGAACTTCGTCTACTTGAGAGGTCATTCCCAACTTTACATTCTGGATATGAGTAATCCGGTGAATCCTGTCTTAATCTCTTCAACCGAGATATCTCCGCAACAATACTGCACTACAAACGATAATTGGGCAAAAGTTGGTAACTATGTGTTTGCTGCTGGACAACAGGGTCTATCGCGTACTAATGTTACGAATATGACGAGTCCACAATATACCTCAGACGCGATACCGGGAAATTTTACCGGAGTATCGAGTAGCGGGAATTACTTGTTTGGCAATGATTACTTCGTTGGATTGAGGGTTTTCCGGATCCAACCAAACGGCACGGCGGTCGAAGTGGGGCGCAGTCGAACTTGGGGAGCTGGTTCTGTACTCGCACAGGATCAAATTGCCTACGTCAGTACTTATAATCATCTTCTAACCTTCGATTGCTCCCATCTCATGGATGTCGGAGATCCAATCGGTAACACGGCTTTACCGCAATCGATAACATTACATGACCCTTATCCAAATCCCTTCAATGCAGAAGTGTCGATTCGATTCGATGTTCCCAGCAATTCGATGATTGCAATTGATGTTTTCGATGCCTTAGGCCGACAAGTGAACGAGTTACCAACCGTGTATACTTACCAGGTACTCACCAGATTGCTTGGAATGGAAATCGATTCACTTCCGGTTTATATTTTGTTAAGTTGAGCACAGGGAATTTCACAGCCACGAAGAAGATTCTACTGTTGCAGTAACTCTAATTAAAGAGCAAATAGAAAACAAGGGCTGACAGATGTCAGCCCTTGTTCGATAGTAGCGGGCCGGTTGAACAGGTTCGGACAAACACACCATCCGGTTGTTTTCCGCCGCTCAAGCCGGACCCATAGCCGGGATCAATCGATTACGGTAAATACAGAATCTTCTGTGTCAACGCAACCGAGCGGCCGGTCATCCGAACGATATACAATCCACCGGCAGCCGTGATACCATTGGTATTACGACCATTCCAAGAAACTTTACCCGCTTCGCGAACATCAGAACCGAGTGTAGCCACCAAACGACCCATAACATCATGGACTGTTATCGTCGCAACTTCACCACGGGGGATGCTGTATCGAATGTCAGTCGAACGATTGAAGGGATTCGGATACGCCATTTCCAAAGCGAAGCCATTAGCGACAGATGGCGCAGGGCGCTCACCGACTTCAGATGAAACGACATCGGCTTGACCGCGCGGAGAAATCTGGAAATACTCGGTATAAGGTGAGTTGAAATCGTACTGACCGGCGATTCCGGTAACCGTTATCCGGTCACCAGGTTGCGGCGGGTTGGTCCAACCGTCTAAATCGGTACCCTTTTCGATACGCAGGGTAATGATACCGGTACCGTCATCGAGATTGATACTGGCAGCGCTGTCAAGTAACGGCCAATTTTGATTGCTGCCAAGAATTGCACCAACGATTTGAACAAGCATGCCTTCGTAGGATTCACCGCTGTTGCGAAGTTCACCTGTTGTACAAACAATTGGATCCGGCAAGGCTATGTGTGCAGCGCCATGGTTCGTTACCTGAAAATACGGGGGAACGATCTGGGTCTTACCATTATAGATCGAGACATATCCTTGTGCAGTAATAGAATCGCCAACAGCAACGGTTGTGCTGTTAACGCCACGAAGCGTGACACCGGCATTCAAACCGTCTTGGATAGAAATATCCAATAATCCACCCGACTGCCAGAGACCGGAAGGAACATTCGCTACACCGTGGACGCGAACGTAAAGACCACTATCAACCGGAATGCCATTGGTGTTATTCGTGCGGATTTGCAGTAAGGTGCGATCTACTGGAGTAGGTACCGTTCCGCCATTTAATGCGCCGGGAGTCGGAGGATTGTGTACTTGGAAGTCAGCACTATTCACGTTGGTGTCGGTGCCATCGGGGATGCGGGCAATCGATTCGCCAGAATACGGATCCGGCGCACTAGCCGTGCGATTGTCGGTAGGTTCACCCATCCAGATTGCACCCGGATCGGCAAAGGAACCATAACCAACGGCATCGATGATTTGACCGGAAGGATTTTTCAAGAGAAGATTGTCACCATGTCCACCTGTTGCACTCGCGGCATTTTGCCAATCACAATGAGTGGAAACTTGGGTAACGTTTACAACCTGCGCGTCCTGACCGACCACGAAGTAACCTGATGCAGGAATCACTCCAGACAAAAGGACGCTGTCGTAAGCGCCTGTCGAACCAACATTACCATTAATACCGACTAACCGGTAACCAGTAAGGTCAGTACCAGGTGTCCCTTTAATTTCAGTGAAGCAATGTGCATCGGTACCGGGCGTATCGTACAGTATCTCATTTATAACAATCTGCGCATTTGCTATGGCAGCAAACAGCAGCACGGATAACAGAACCATTAACCGAAGTTTCATTCTTAACTCCTCACTCTCAAGCTGGGTAAGGCGGACAAATGTCCGCCTTGATTTATTGATAAAACAATTGTTTGGGCAGATTTGGTCAGTTTCTCTCAAACACCATGCGAATCTACCCAAATTCACCGAAATGGAAGGGGATATCAGGATCGCTGCTGGGTAATTTGAATCTAACTCGATGTTTTTCTACAATGTGCCGCAACGAAACGACTACCGCTTTAAATCCGGTACAGCGTCTTTTTCTGGAACAATTACCTGAAAACAGGTAATGATAACTTCCCAAAGTAAACATACAAAGTACAATTGACATTCGCAACCGGATTGAAAACATACTCACACTGCATGAAAAAACTGTGAGGATACACTATAGTTTGTTTTACTTACCGGCAGTGTCCATCCAACGTACTTTTTTACTCGGGGCAATCGGCGACGACTTCTCGATGTACTTAACTAACGCATCGGAAATCCGCATTCCCAACCAATCGACTTGATCCTGCGGAATCTCGGTGAGTATCTGCATCCCGGAATTCCCCATCAACAGATAATCCGAGGTCGAAACCGAATACATCGAGTCGGGATGAAACACTTTTCCAGAGTGAAACTCGATTTTGGAAATGCGCTCGCCTTGTGGTTTGGAACCATCGAACGTAACCGTTGCGCCGCTTAATCCCATTCCCAACCGGGTAGAGGATGCTCGCCCTTCCAATAGTTTTTGCAGAAAGGTGCCCTTCACTTTGAATGATACCAGCTCGTTGCCGAATGGTTCAATGTGGAAAATCTGGCGACGGGTAATATACCCCGGAGCGACATTTTCCCGGACACCACCGGAATTTTGTAAACCGATATCTGTTTGGGCGTAATCGCGCATCGCATCGGCGACTAACGAGACCATCGGTGCATTTCCGTCACCGCGAATAAAGTCGGCGATTGATTCGCCGATTACTTCATCCATCCCTCGTTCAACGGTATCGACAATCGCTTGAATTTGCTTATCGATAACCGGATCACGTCCCCACTGTTCCTCTTGCAACAACATCAGCATCGATTGATCAGTTGGCATTGCATAATCAACCAATCGTCCAGTGGTTTTATCAACGAAGAGATCAACTGCGCCGATGTTGCCGCCGTGACCATAGTTCTGTAGTAAGAGGGTGTGATGTTTCGGATGAACCCACCCCTTCGGTTTACCCACATGAATATGACCGCAGAACATTACATCCACGCCCGGTACCCGTTGCGCCAATTCCTGCGCGTCACCGACATAGGGTTTGGTGAAGCCGCCACTCTGTTCGATGCTGAGTAACCGTTGGTAATTCGCTTCTTCGTCGAATTGAATGCCATGATGGAACACCACCCAGATTGCTTGCGCGCCATCCGCTTTGGCTTCCATAATCGCATGTTCCAGTGCCGGGACTTCGTCAAGAAACTCGATGTTAGCGATGTTTTTCGGAAACGACATAAACTTAGTGGAAGTGGTCGCCAAACCAATAATAGCAATCTTCACACCCGCAAAATTCTTCATCAAATACTGCTTCGTACCGGGATACTGCTTGTTTGTTTCGCGGTCATGCAGATTTGCGGAAATCCACTGAAAATTTGAACGCTTGATCATCGAATCGAGTGCCCAGAATCCGTGATCGAGGTCGTGATTCCCTACTGCCACGGCATCCATCCCAATTAAATTGTAGTAATCGACAATCGCCTGTCCTTTAGTGACGGTGCCAATCGGAGCCCCTTGATAAATGTCGCCGGCGTCGACCAACATGAAGTGCTGCCCATCGCGCTTCGCACGTTCCTTCATCGCCTTCACAAGACGAAACTGACTCGATGCGCCGCCTAACGTCGGAGGAAACTCCGGATTGAGAAATTCGGCGTCGCTCCGCATGATCCCGCCGTGTACGTCATTCGAGAAGACGACGGTGATTCGAGCGGTATTCTTCGGTACCGGTTTCGATGGCCAATCGTCGGCGGTTACCGCGAAAACAGCGGTACAAAATACTGCGATGAGTATCAGAGTAACGATCTGGGTAAAGCGTTTCACTTTCTTTTTCCTATCCTGCCGAACAAGAAGGGCAGAAAAATCAAAAATCCGAATAATCCAATCTTACGACCGAGTAACGTAAAAATCGCCGATGCCAATAGTCCAAGGCTAAGCGTCACCAACCACTTGGGAAGTTTCACCCCTTCCGGTTCAATCGGTGTGTTGGGTGTCTCCATTTACTTAAAGTATCCAGTCATGCGAATCGTATCCGACTTGCTGCCATCGAGCCCTTTGTATCGTTTTGAGTTCCATAGCCAAAGCATAATCATCGGAATTGGGATAAGTATGTAAAACAACAAACGCGACCATTCTCCAATTCCGAAAATTCGAAAAACAAAATCGATGATAAAATAGGGAACGTAAATCGCTAAACCGTATGCAAAAAGATAGACAAAAAGGTTAAGTGGAATAGGTAGCATATCAGATGCTGAGAGAATACCATCCGAAATCTTTTGCCATGTCGTTAATGGTTTACTCAGTATCTCGTCCGGTGTCGGTTCCCGCTGTTCCATCGAAAAGCTCCCTTCACCTTTCACCCATCACCTATTACCTATTGCCCATTGCCTGTTTTTTACACATCATGCGGGCTGGCATGTTCGATCCAGTCGCGCGGTCGGGGAGAAGCGTTGAGATACTTCGCAATTGCGTGTTCTATCGCCATCGCCGCTTCGCCGTTTCCCGCCGCGATCAAATTTACTTTCCCATCGTATTTGGCGATGTCGCCCACCGCATATACTCCGGGCATTGCCGTTTGCATATACCGATCGACCAGTAATCCATTCCATTTGACTTGTAAGCCCCACGACTCAATTGGACCAAGATTTGCCATAAGTCCGATCATCAAGAGCAGATCGTCAACCTCCCACGTATTTTCTTCGTTGGTGTCGGTGTTGACCAGCGTTACAGCTTCTAAATGCTCTTCGCCGTGCAGCGCTTTCACTTCCCACGGTAACAATAATTCCGTACTGGTATCGTGAATCATTTCATCGACATTCGCTTCCAACGCTTTGAACTGATGGCTGCGATGTACTGCCCAAATCTTTTTCGCGACGCCGTCCAGATTGATCGCCCAATCGACTGCGCTATCGCCGCCGCCGACAATCATCACCCGCTTATCGCGAAAACGTTCTTTTGACCCGACGCTATAATGCACGCCGCGGTCTTCCAATTGGGCGAGATTCGGCAGATCGAGTTTTCGCGGCAGATATGCGCCCATCCCGCCAGCAATGAGTACACATTTCACAAGCACTTCCCGGCGCGCAGTACGCATCCGGTACAAAATCTCTTCCGGAAAATCGAGGTTGACCGGTTCCCGGACAATCCACTCAACCCGTTCATTAAGTCGATACACCGGTTGGAAGGGAGCCGCTTGCTCGATAAGCGAATTGATGTACTCTTTTGCGAAAATTTTTACATGTCCGCCGACATCGAAAATCCACTTCTCGGGATATAGATTGATCAGTTGTCCGCCAAGCTCCGGCAATGTGTCGAACGCAATCGTTGAGAGCCCGTGGTATCCCGCATAAAACGATGCGTACAGACCTACCGGTCCCGCGCCAACGATCCCGAAATCATAGATTTTCTTATCTTCCAACGTCATTCTCATATAAAATTCGGTAGGGGTCAATTTTAAATCGACCCGATTAAACACCCGCAAACATTCGTAAGACTTGAGACTACTCCTGTCCAAACTTGTAACTAACACCAAACGCAAACCGGAAATAACGATCTTGTACGTTGTCCATATCGTTACGTGGAAGCCCGCCAAACAGATTATCCGCTACCGGGTCGGCACCCTTCGATTTCAAATGTCCGAATTGCAAAGCAAAGTCTGTTGCCCATGCGCCGTGATCATATCCTGTCCCTACCGATAAATATGACAAGGCATATTCTTTATCAAACGGGGAGGGAGAATAGCGGTAACCGAAACGAACTGGCACTTCCGGTAACACGCGGTGTTCAACGCCCACTCGGAACTCCAACGTATTCTCCAGATTCTGTGGAACGCTGCTCAGAGTCGCTTCCTTCCAATTCGTCCATTCAATTTCTGCTAAGAAACGCGAACGCAGCATCTGTCCGGGAAGATACTCGAAACCGGCGCCAATCGACATCGGATACGTCCGATTCACGATAAAGGATGTATTGCTGTGGTACGTTGCGGTGGTTGTATCGATGGTGACTTTATCATTCCAATCGCCACGGTGCGTTACTTGCAATCCCGTAGACAACCGGTCATTGATCTGGTACGTAAATCCAAGACGGCTCTCTAATTGAGCATTGTCCGGATCGCTCGTCATTTCGATGATGCCGGTGCTATCGCTTGGCAGATCGCGGGAGAAAACCGATTTCGATTCGATGGAGCCGGAAACCATCCCCACAGAGATACCAGCTGTCAAGGATTTCCATACTGGAGCGGCGACAGCGATTCCTGTCCAACGCCGGGTACCGTCGGTTTTGTCTTCCACACGACCGAGTACGCGGTCTTGTTGACCACCGGTCGAGAACCGGTCGCGAATCTCTTCATAATACTTGTAATCGTAATCGACCAATGGTTTGGTAGCGAGTGCGACTGTCCAAATTTTGCCCGATTCGCTCTTCATCGTGAAAACGCCGCCGGCAGCGAATTTCGCATTGCCCATGCTGTTCGATACATATTGGTTGTAATTCAAGATGCCGTCGAAGGAATCGTAGATCGGGAATGAACGCGATTCGATATTTTGCGGCACCATGCCGGTTACCTCAAACCGTAACCCTTTTCCGAACAGGGCATACTGTGCGGGATTGGCTAACGCGTCAAGGGGACTGGTCGATCCTATAAGTCCGGTCTCACCCATCGCAATCGAGCGCGGCGTGATACCGACCAACAGTTCGCCAGTGGTTCTGGTTTGACTACTTGCTGCCCAAGTCGGCATAGTGCAAGCGACGATGATAAAAAGGATGAGGGAGCGCCGCATCAGTTAGCTCCAAAGCGATAATGTAAAACAAACCGTGAATGGATAACTATGGCTGTAACCAACTAAAATAGCGAATCTCCAGTGAAAACTCAATGATGAAAACCCTCACGTTGCCGGAACGCACACAGATTCGTAACTTGCTGTGGTTGAAATTGCCTGGATTGCCGGTGTAACCGAACATCTGTGGGCTTTCAACGTGTTACTCACACCAGATTCATAATTGCGATGTACCCCGGAGTGTTCCCATGGAGCCGATTCAGCCCGCTACCCGTTCCCACGAAATCTTTTATGCCGTTCGCGATGTCCTGTTAGTTGCCAATGAGGCTAAGAGCCGTGGCATGAAGTTATACTATTTGAACATTGGTGATCCCAACCAATACGACTTCGATACGCCGCAACACTTGAAAGATGCGGTTAGCAAGGGAATGGAAACCTGGGCACATAATGGCTACTCGCCGAGTTCGGGAATCGAAACCGCCCGCGACGCGATTCGCCGGGAAGCGCATCGCAAAGGGATCGACAATGTCCTCGATATCTTCGTCACCTCTGGCGCCTCCGAAGCAATTGACATTAGTTTGACAGCGCTATGTAATCCCGGCGACAACGTCCTCTGCCCGACTCCCGGTTACCCGCTTTACTCCGCAATCCTTGCGAAACTGAATGTCGAGTATCGCCCTTATTACTTGGTGGAAGAGAACAACTGGGCACCCGATGCGAATGAAATAGCCAAATTGATTGACGACCGGACACGCGCCATCGTTCTTATCAATCCGAACAATCCGACCGGCTCGCTATACTCACGGCAGACCTTAGAGCGCATCGTTGAGATGGCGCTTGATCACAATATTGTCGTCTTTGCCGATGAGATATACGACAAACTGCTGATGGATGGCTTGCAACATACCAGCATCGCCTCGTTATCGCAAAATCTACCGTGTATTACGTTCAACGGACTCTCGAAGGGATATATCGCGCCCGGTTGGCGGATTGGCTGGGGCATTGTGTCTGGGCCAGAGGCGCGGATGAAGGACTATGTCGATGCGATTAATAAATTCCTGCGGGCAAGACTCTGCGCCAGTCACCCGATGCAATTCGCTATCGCACCGGCGCTTGATGGTCAACACGATTTCCTCGAGGCGGCAAAAGCGAAACTGCAACGTCGTCGCGACCTCTCGGTGAAGAAACTCTCGGAAATTCCCGGAATCACTGTGGTAAAACCGACCGGAGCGTTTTATAGCTTCCCGCAACTACACATCGAGGGTGAGGATGAGGATTGGGTAAAAGGACTGATTCGCACTACCGGCGTTGTCGTTGTCCACGGCAGCGGGTTCGGTCAGAAACCGGGTACTAAACACTTCCGGTTTGTTTTCCTCCCCGATGAGGAAACCCTGAACACCGCCTTCACATTAATTGATCAATTCCAGCGGCAGTGGCTTGCCGGGAAGAAATTTTAGAGGTAAATATCATAGTTTGTCAAGTAATGTTCTTCATAGTATTGATCAATTTGGCTTTCTAATTCATCAGCTCTTTGTTGATATGAAAGCAATTCTTTACTGTCGAATAATCCTGACTCAACTATACTTTTGAGAATATCTCGCTTAATTATTTTATAGTGTTTTGAGTTGTGATCACTCATTCTCTCGATATTTATCAGTGCATCTTCAAACTCATTCTTTGCAATTTTGAGTCTGCAGAGTAATCCGATTTGAATGTCTTTTCTAATGTTTCCGTGCTTTTTCTCTAGATCAGCAATTAAATTTGATGCCTCATCGATATTTCCTACAGCGATTTCACAAAGTATTAGTTGTGCTTTCGCCTCGAATGGTATAGTTTTCTTGTATTTAACTGCTCTAGAGGCTGCTTCTCTTGCAGCTTTAATGTTGCCAAATGCAAATTCTACTCTAGATAATCTATGAAAATATTTACCCTGATCTATGATACGAAGTTTCTCTAAAGCTCTTCTTGCCTCATGTTCATTTTTCATATAAGTTGCTACTAATGCAATTAAATCAATAACATAGCTATTATCTGGCTGTAATCCAATTGCAAGATTCAGGTATCTAATTGAGTTATCCAAGTCACCATTTAACAGATGACATAATCCCATTTCCCTAAACAAAGCCACACCATGCTTACCGTGTCGCTTTGCATCATCAAAAAACTCAATCGCTTTGTCAATATTATTTCGTTTCCTTTCGAGAAATCCTCTTAAAAACAAAATATCCCGCTGAGGGGCAAACTGCTGAAACTGTGTAATTGCTTCAGAAGCCAAGCCATACTTCTCTAAATGAATCAGTGATCTTATCAAAAACCAATAAGCGGAGCCACTGTCGGGTCGTGCTTCGATTATTAACTTGGCCAATCTGTAAGCTTCCTCATAGTTGTTTTCAAAGTAATGTTTTTGGATAACTGATATTATGTCACTGTTTAACTCGAGAGTTTCGTCAATCATTTCATTATAGCCAGATAATCTAGCAGCTTTGAACATAACTCGCCACAAATCATAATTTCTTTCTTGAGGATTAGAATTCGTTATCGAATCGTTGATGATATTACACAATCGATAGTGATCATCTTTCCCAATTGTACCATAATAGCTATATGCTGATTCGCTTATTGGGTCTGCGATTTTGTAATACCCACTCTCGGTTATTTGTATTAATGACATATCTATTAAAGTAACCATCGTTTTTGATAAGCTATTAATATTGATCGAATAATAATTACTGATAACATCAATCGGCAAGGGTGATAAATTGCACAATAGCTTCAAAATGGCTTTACTTTCCTCGTTCAATCCGAGTCTTTGGATATAGTTTATGAAAACACTAGTTCGAAATTCGATTTATTTGCTCTTATCTGCTAAAATAAGTTCAATTCCATAAATGTGGCAAATTTGAGCAGCATAAAAAGCAGCAGGCGGATATCCAGCAATGTATTCAGAAAGTTCCGATATCTGCCCCGGGTTAAAGGATAGATTCAAATTTCTAAAATGGAGAGTTAACAATTTTTTAGTATCATTATCATTCAAAGGCTTAAGATAATACGTTGGCGCATAAACCTGATAAGGTATATTTTGTGGCTTTCTATTAGATATAATGAACAAATATGCCTGACCATCGCATGGAAAGTTTTGTAGAAATGTAATCATATGAGACGAAAGATACCCCTCATCATCGAGTAGACCGCCTTCGTCAACAAATATAAGTAACTCATTCTTTTGATTTAGCGATTTAATGTTATTAATTATTCGAGTTATAGATTCATCAATATTTAATTTCTTTACAGTTGATACTAAATTGCTTAACTCGCTCTTATTACTATAAGGTTCCGACATTGTAGTAAGTTTTATACAAATGTCATTTATATTATCACCGTTTTCTATTGTTAAAATTGAAACCTTCTTAAAGTTGAGAACATTCTTTAATGAGTGTTGAATAAAAGTTCTTCTACCAATTCCGGTAAGACCAT
>JAOTSC010000016.1 GCA_030247525.1 bacterium
TTCGGAAACGGAGCGAAACCGGAACAAATGAAACTAATACCACTGCTGTCACCGATTCGTTGGGTAGAGTGATACTGCCACTTACAAATACATCGAGTGGTGCCATGTCGCTGGTAGTTACTTCGAATAAGTTCGGCGTGTACTTACATCCTTTTATCGATACAATTCAGATCGTTTCATCACCAGTAGAACTAATGGTGCGGGAAATCGTTATTGACGATGGAGTTGGCGCGGGCACGGTTGGCAACACTAACCAAATAGTTGAACCGGGCGAAACCGTCGACTTGGATGTTCGGTTGTTGAATCTCGGCGGCAGGGCAATGACTGCGGGCGTATCCGGGCTATTAACCTCCAGCGATCCCCGAATATTGGTTGTGAATGGAACCCAATCATGGAGGTCGTTGACGGTTAACGACTCCGCCTTCGCTGCCGGTCGTTTTCGTATCATTGTCGGTGCGGGTATTCCACATGATTCACATGTACCGTTGCGGTTACAACTCACCTCGAATGATCCCGATGCCAATGTAGTTCGGTCGCTACCGATTACCATCCAATCGTTGGATGTAACTTTCATTTCCGATTCATTGTATACGCAAGGGGGCGCTTCGATACCAACCGCTCCGATTGGCGGAAATCTATTATTGAGGGCGTGGTTGCAGAATCGCGGGATTACGGCAAGCAATACAACTGTAACGATGTTCTCCCGTTCGAGTGCTTTAACTGTATTGCAACCAACGGCAACGATTCCCGCCATGGCGAGTAACCAAACAATTGCTACTCCAGACGATCAACGATTTTTACTCTATTGTAGTTTACAAACACTACCCGGTACGCTTGGTACAATCGGTTTAGCATTGAATGCCGGCTCAAAAATCGATACAGTGTATTTCACAATTCCCTTGGGTACCCGGACTTCACGAGATCCAACTGGTCCTGATGAGTATGGCTATCGTGCGTTCGACGATACCGATACCGCTTATAGTTTGCACCCCAATTTCGATTGGGTGGAAATCATTCCCACCAATGGCGGAGCTGGTACTCGGTTAGCTTTATCGGATGGTGCAGAGGATCAGGACATGAGTCTCTTCTATCCGCTTCCATTTCCGGTACAATATTATGGTAATACATTTGACAGCATCACGGTCTGTACGAATGGATGGATTTCATTTGGGGTGGAACGGTTGGGAACAGCACCGCAGTATAACAACTTCCGTAACTGGCATTTGCCGGCGAATGAAGGTCCCCGCAATTTAGTAGCAGTATTCTGGGACGACCTAAAATTTTCTTCATCACCGGAAGGAGTCTATGTATACAACGACACCGCCAATCATCGTTTCATAATAACATGGAACGTATTGACGATGTATTCGCCATCGCCACCCAACGAATTCCAGTTGATTATTTATGATCAGCGATATACTCCAACCCAGACTCATGATGCGATCCTGTGCTTTCAGTACAAACGGTTCAACGATGTAACGAGTCAACCCAATGATACTGATTACGCCACTATCGGCATCGCCGATAACGACTATCTACGGGCAGTTGAATACTCCTATGAGCACCGTTTTACTCCAGGTAGTGCATCGATAACAAATAGCGGTACGGGGTTTGCAAATCGGGCGATCCTGTTTGCAACCGGAAACCGCATTTCATCGGGTTTGTTGCAAGGGCGAATTATTCAAGCCTCCGACAGTACTCCCGTTGCGAATGCCCAGATCTCCATCGCCGGATTAACCCAGTTTTCCGACAATTCCGGTATCTATCAATATCGGGAGGTTCCGGTTGGCGATCACATCATTACGGTGTTAGCAAATGGCTACAATTTTATCACCCATCCGATAACGATTGTGGAAGACGACACGATAACCGCAAATTTCGCGTTAACCCGTCCCGGCTACCGAGTATCGGTCGATTCGATTCGAGTTACGTTGGATGTTACCGGTCAGGATACTACGATACCATTTACGATAACGAACACCGGTGATGGCGAGCTTGAATATACTTTGGATCTACTCTATGGTGGGATTCTGAATCGAGTGGTGGAGCCTGTTACCCCTTCTGCGGGAAACAATCAACTTGACGAAATCAATGCGCCATGGGACGAAGTATATTCTTTTGATGCATCCGCATCGACCGGGGATATGAACATCAATGGGGTAGAATTCGATGGCAATAACTTCTGGGCAACCGGCAGCAACACCTGGATGAACCCCAATCGATTGTACAAATTCGATAGTAATGGCGGATTACTCGCCAGTTACAACCAGCTCGGTCCCGATTCTAACTCGGTATACGGCTGGCGTGATTTGGCGTGGGATGGTCATTTCCTTTATAGTTCGTCCAATCGGATGATCAACCAAATCGATACTTTAGGGAACATCGTCCAAAGTTATACATCCAGTGTAAATCCAGCTCGCGCTTTGGCATGCGACACTGTGAATGGAGTTCTATATTATTGCGACCGTATGAGTCCAATTTATGCGATCCGAACGAGTAATGGTGAACAACTGAACTCGCTTACAAATACCGGGAACATCTATGGTTTGGCGTGGTTTGCTGCCGACCCTGATAGTATGTTCTTGTATTCGATGCAGCGTGATGTGAACTTAGAAGGAGCAAGGATTGTGAAGCACAATCCCGTTACTGGAGCTTCACAATTGATAGCGACGATTGGTAATACCGGTGAGAATGGTGCAGGTTTGGCGATAACGAATCGTTGGAATCCGATGCTTTGGACTTTGGTAAGTGTATTGACAACCGATGCCGGAGCTGACCGGATTGTATTGCATGAGTTGGCATTCAACAATGTTTGGGTTGGGTTTACCCCACAAGCGGGAACGGTAGCGGTCGGCGACTCGGTTCAAATCCAAGTTCAACTTTCCAGTAATTTTATGCCAGAAGGAGAGTATCGGGTTGGCATCCAGTTAAATAGTAATGCGACACCGCCTTCGGTAACGTTACCCGTTACCATGATCGTAGCTGTCAACGATATCGAAGAACGCAGTGGTATTGCAACGATGCCGAAGCAATTCCGGTTAGAACAAAATTATCCGAATCCGTTCAATCCGATTACTACGATTGAATTCTCACTTCCTGAATCAGAGCAAGTACGTTTAACGATTCATAATTTGTTAGGTGAAGAGGTCGCTCGTGTCGCTAATGGCGAAACCTATCGCGCAGGCACGTACCGGTTTACCTTCGATGCTCGCACCTTGGCATCCGGGGTTTACTACTACCGGTTACAATCGAATCGATACACTGCCACCCGAAAGATGATCTTGATGAAGTAATTTCAAAGTCTACTACAACCTGATCTGGCGGAAACGGCGGTGCTGATGAGTACCGCCGTTTTTGTTGTATTCTTGTGATGCGGTGGAAATGCTTCGTACTTTGCTGTGTATAATGAAATGGCAATTCTGATGCACCTCATGCGAAAACTTCTGTTTATCCTGTTTCTGTTTTGTTTGACAGCGAACAGCATCGCACAGCTCGCGCAAGTTTCCGGCTCGGTATTGCGCGACGGCGTCTCCGGGATTCCCTTTGCATGGGTGGAGTATACCCATACCGGAACCGGGACAATCTACAATATCCAATGTGATAACACCGGACGTTATGATATCAGCGATCTTGTTTTGCCGGTAACCGAGCAAGATCGTAAGTTGTTGCCATCACCGTTGCCTGTTGTCGCAACGAACCAGGGCGGCTCGTCACACAATTTCTACTTGGCAGCTTCCTCAATGTTTCGGGTAGCATCGGTGTATGATGTCTTAGGGAGAAAAACTGCTGAAATCCGATTACAAAATCGTCAACTTGCTCCAATACTATGGATTGCCGAAGGGTATTGGGATGGCAAAGCAATCTCTGGACAGCCGGTAGCAAGCGGAGTGTATTTTCTGTCGCTTGGTAGTAACTATCCCGTAACAAAACTCTTACACAATGCCCACGGCATCGCAACATCCCCACAGAGTTCACAGTTCTCCAGTGCTTTCCAGTATCGATCCCAGTCCGCCAATCGTTTTCGTGACGTTAAGCAAAGCAACACTATTCAACTCGAATCGGAGTATTCCATTCGAGTATTCCCCGATTCAATCTGCCGTCCGTTTTTTTCTCGCACATTCTTACGAACTCTACACGATGCCACTATCAACATCGTCATTGATACAGTCTCTGCGCCGCCGCCGCAACGAATCCTGTTTCTTGGCAACAGCTATACCTACTACAACAATGGAGTCGATGTTCATCTGAATATGTTTGTTCAAGCGGCTGACACTGCATTGCATCCCGTTATCGAGAGCATCACTGGTGGCGGCTACACGCTACAAATGCATTACAATACAACGACTACCCAACAACAAATTGCGACCGGCGATTACGACATCGTTATACTGCAAGAGCAAAGTACCCGACCAGTGGAAGAGCCAGCACCGATGATACAATACGGCAGATCGCTGCAGCTATTGGCAGCTAATAGCGGTGCCGAAACTGGCTTGTTCATGACATGGGCAAGGCAGAACAATCCGCCGATGATTACTCCGTTACAGCAAGCATACGATTCGCTTGGCCACCTCGTGAATGCACTCGTAAGTCCGGTCGGATTGGCATTTGAAGAGGTTCGTACAACAATGCCAACAATGAATCTCTACGATACCGATGGCAGCCACCCTTCGGTGTATGGTACATATCTCGCTGTATGTGTCTTCTATGCTTCCTTGTGGAATCGCTCCCCAATCGGGGTTAACTATGTTTGCGATCCCAGCATCACTGACACCGAGAAGACCTTCCTACAAACGACGGCTTGGAGTGTGGTACAAAACTATCGGCATCAACACCTCCGCAACTGATTCGCATAACAAACAACAATGTTTGGGAAAAGTCTGTGAAACCCTTACTGGATGCGGGTTTTCAGTTCGTTGCATTCGTTCGCGAAATCGCTTACATTACTAAGTTTAGTGCTATCATCATGTCGGTTCATATACCCGGAGAACCGCTTGGAATCGATTAGGAAGGATAATTCACAGGATGTCGGAACAACCGAAATCACAAAATGGCAACGGCGACTACGGCGCGGGACAAATTCAAGTACTTAAAGGGCTGGAAGCAGTTCGCAAGCGTCCGGCAATGTACATCGGGGACATCGGCTCGCGCGGTCTCCATCATTTAGTTTACGAAATTGTCGATAACTCGATCGATGAGGCGATGGCAGGATTTGCGACCCAGATTACAGTAGAAATACATCGGGATGGTTCGGTTAGCGTGCGCGACAACGGTCGTGGTATCCCGGTCGATTTGCACGCTGAGGAGAACAAATCGGCATTGGAAGTTGTAATGACGGTGCTGCATGCCGGTGGCAAGTTTTCCAAGAGCACCTACAAAGTCTCAGGTGGTTTACACGGCGTCGGCGCATCGGTGGTGAATGCGTTGTCCGAATCGTGTGAAGTGCAAGTCCGTCGCGAGGGAAAAGTCTATAAACAAATGTATCAACGAGGGGAACCGACATCAGCGGTAGAACCCTACGGCACGTGCCGTGCTTCCGATACCGGAACTTATGTACGATTTAATCCCGACCGCCAAATCTTCACTACCGTCGAATTTGAGTATGATGTTGTTGCCGCTCGGTTACGTGAGTTGGCGTTTCTCAACAAAGGACTCAAAATCAGTCTTGAGGATCATCGCAATAGCCAAAAGGAAGACTTTTTTGCCGAAGGCGGTTTGGCGCAATTTGTTACGTATTTGCAGGGTGAGCGAGAAGTATTGCATTCGCGGCCATTATCGATGGATGGCGTATCGAACGGGATCGAAGTATCGATTGCATTGCAGTGGAGTTCCAGTTACAGCGAGCAAATTCTATCTTATGTGAACAATATCAATACGGTGGAAGGCGGTACTCACGTCGTCGGTTTCAAAGCAGCGCTTACCCGCACGATCAATGCCTATGCCCAAAAAGCTGGTCTGTTCAAGAACGATAAAAGCTCGGGACTTACCGGTGACGATTGCCGGGAAGGACTGGTCGCGATTATCAGCGCCCGAGTACCTGAACCGCAATTTGAAGGACAAACGAAAACAAAATTGGGCAATGGGGAAGTCAAAGGATTTGTCGAGCAGATTGTAAACGAAAAACTCTCGATGTTGCTCGATGAGAATCCACAGGTTGCCAAGAAAGTCGTTGAGAAGAGTTTGCAAGCGTCTCGCGCTCGCGAAGCGGCTCGGAAAGCGCGCGATCTCACTCGCCGCAAAGGTGCGCTGACCAGCGGTACGCTGCCGGGAAAATTAGCCGATTGTTCGAGTGAAAATCGGGTTGAGTGTGAGTTGTATCTGGTGGAAGGCGATTCGGCAGGCGGTTCGGCGAAACAGGGTCGCGACCGCAAGTTTCAAGCGATTTTGCCGTTACGCGGGAAAGTAATAAACGTCGAGAAAGCCCAACTCGATAAAGTGCTGAACAACGAAGAAATCCGAACACTGGTAACTGCGATTGGTACGGGTATTTTACGGAGCGGCGCCGACGATGCCGAAGATACTTCCGATTGGGATTACGAAAAACGTCGGTACGATAAAGTGATTATCATGACCGATGCCGACGTTGATGGCGCACATATTCGGACATTGTTGCTCACGTTCCTGTATCGCAATATGAAACCGTTAGTAAAGCAGGGGCATATCTACATCGCGCAGCCACCGCTCTATCGGTTACGGAAAGGGAAACAGGAGCATTACGTTTACAGCGATGATGAGCGGGATAAGTATATGGCTGAAATGGGTGATAATGTAACGATAAACCGCTTTAAAGGACTCGGTGAAATGAACCCGGAGCAGTTGTGGGAAACGACGATGAATCCCGAAGTTCGTACTCTGAAGAAAGTAACATTGGAAGATGCAAAAGAGGCCGATGATATTTTCGAGAAGTTGATGGGCGAATCGGTTGAGCCGCGTCGACAGTGGATCGAAACTCACGCGCGGTATGTTCAGAATCTCGATATCTAATTCTATTTCGTGTTGAAATCGGAACCGGCGAATCATAATGGTTCGCCGGTTTTTTTGCATTCAGTTATGTTTTATTCGTCGTCTTTTGTCGAATAGTGGTAAGGCAAATAGTAACTCGCTGTCAGTGTCCATTGTTCCATTGCGCTATCGGTTCCCTTGGTTTCGAGATCGATATGACCTTTCACGCCAAGATTAAGACGCGGCAACGGTTCGCTGTCAATTGTAACAGCGAGATACTGGTTGGTGCGGATCTTACCACTCGGAAATGGTCCCGACAAAAACTTCTCGTACGTAGTATACGGGTGATCCTGAATCCGATTATCGCCCCATCGCGTTTGTCCAGCCACCACTTCTAATAGAACCGGATGCTTAAACAAAATCCGGAAACCAGTTTGATAATCCTCCGAATCGTTTCCACGCGAATCACCCAACAACTTGTTTCGTGTGATAGCGTTGGTATAGGGATTGGAATGCTGTAACGTGTAGGTGTCGCAACGATAGACTGTGCCAAGCCAAGAGAACTTCGCAAAGCTTGTGGCAAAAGGCGTCCAGATTACCTTCCCCCAAAATCCCAGTGCATCGGTGTTTGAGCCGCTGCCACGGGAGTCAAGCTGGAATTCGTCGAGTACGAACATGCCGCTAATCCGAAGATTTTTACGGGCTAACCAATCGAAGTTTGCAAACAGAATATCATTTTGTGCATTCGATCCCAAGGAGTTTTGTCGTTTGTTCTGCTCAATTTCTAGGTGTACACCGATCGGATTAAAAAAACTCCAGTCGACGGACCGGTCGATACCTGTCAGTAGTGAAATTTCGCCGACTCCGATTACTAAATTCTTTTGATTGCGATATTCGACACAACGTCCGACTAAGTAACGTTGGTATGTGTCGGCGGATTCTCTCACATATTTCGATTCGAGGAATGCGAAGAAGTACCGGTACGCAATTCTCTTGAAACGGAACTCCAGCACGAACCGCTCATAGGATGGTGACGTATTTGATAACAGCAAATTTGTTGTTGAGTTAGGACCCCACACTTCTCGGGAGGGGCCATACTCAATGGGTGCAAAGCGATTCCGGTATCCTAAAACCGATTCGTCGACTTCTGCTGATTTCAATCCCGCCCGTTCGATTTCTTTACTTGTTCCCGTGAATCCATCCAAACTCGACGGCTCGTTCGTTGTTCGAACTGAGAGTCTTCCGTACCAATTTCGATGGTAACGAGTATCGACTCTCAAGAGAGGTTGCACCCCGACATGGTTGTAAGATTTTGCCGCTCCAGACTGTCCACTCACCCCCAATCCGACGATTGCGAAGATACTAACTCCACTATCGGAGAGGGTATGTTGCTCCCAAACGTGTGATGAAAAGCACTTTGACGATACTTCCAACCAACTTTCAATTTCGGTCGAAGCAGGTGAGTATCGATCCGATTTCCATTGCTGAACATCATACGGGTGAAAGGAACGGTTTGCATCCCAGTGCCAGCCATAGTCAAGCAGATAGCCCGTTCGCGCCGAAATACCAAATTCCTGTGGGAACGGTTGAGCAAAAATCATGGTGGCAGTTATCAGTAAAACAAGTGCTGATACAACCGGGAGCAGTGAATGGTTAACTAACAAATTCTGTTTCATCGATTCTTTCCAATAGAGAAGTAACAACAAACGAACTATGGAGTCAAATTTACACGCAAACAAATTGTGTGCGCAATCGCACAGCCACTTTGTAGACTTTTACAAGTCGATAACTTGAGTTTCACCATACTATATTGTACAATTACTGCAAGCACTGGAAGCTAAGGAAAAAACCATGATATTCGACAGCGATCCAATCAAACCAAGCACAATCCGATTTTCGATTCTCCTTGGGATACTCATTCAATTTTTTGTCACGATCAGCTTTGCAATTCCCGAAAGTCGATTGACAAGAGTGGATGAGTTTATCGGCATCCCCGCGCAAAACTCTGTTTCGATCAATACCAAAGTTCTTGGCGTCGGGCATCTACAACTGCAGTTTTCCCATCCTGCGATCCAAGTTGATACAGTTTTTGCCAATGCGCAAAACTGGACGACCGTATCAATCGCTGGTGAAACCAAGTTATGGGAAGTTGGCGCACCGGAGCTGCCGGTTATCGCTCGTACCGTTCGGTTACCGAACACCGGAAATGTCGCACTGACGATAAAGAATGCCGACTACACCGAATATCCGAATGTAGATATCTTTCCGCAACAAACCCTCGATGTGACAGAACAATCCAGTGTTCTTGATAACACAACCCCTGTATTTGCAATCGATCAAGCTATCTACGAACGAAATGCGTTTTTCCCGGAAGCAGTAGCCTGGATTGGTGAACCGGCTGCATTACGTGACGCTCGAGTTGCGGTATTGAGCATGCAACCCGTCCAATACAATCCAGTAACCCGAACGATGCGGGTGTATAATACTATCGAATTGGAGATAACTCCTATCGGGGGAATCAGCAGTAATGAAATAACTCACGATCCAAAACCGGTTCCAAGTTTTGCTTCCTTCTACCGCGATGTCATTGGGGCGGAAGATTTGGTAACCACCAATGAAACTGCCGACCCTGGCCAGATGCTTGTAATCTATTTGAACAATACACAAGTCCGTACGGCATTGACAAGTTTTGCGAACTGGAAAACACAAAGCGGGCGTAAAACTCAAATCCAAGTGTTACAGCAGTACAATACCACCGCCATTCAGAACATTATCAACAACGCCTTTAATAGTTACAATCCTCCCCTCGAGTATGTAATCCTCGCGGGAGATGGCTACAACAATGGGATGGTTGCTTACACCGTCGATGGGGAGGCGACCGACCATCCATACACTCAGATTGTCGGTACCGATATCCTTGCCGATATCACTATCAGTCGATTCTCATATGAAACGATTACCCACCTCCAAACGATGGTGAATCGTGTCATCAACTACGAACGAAATCCCCCGATGACCGACACCACTTGGTTTACAAAAGGGTGGGGTTATGCTGGTATATCTCATAACGTGTATTCAAATCGTCCGGCAATCCGTTTCTGTTTGGAAATGATGAATCGTGGCGGGGTAACGAACACCTCTTACAATGAACACAACGGTTTAGTTGACCCATCGTTGATAAATTCCCAATTGAATGGCGGCGCGGTGTTATGGGCCCACCGGGCGGCGTGGGTTGGCGAAGCACAGAATTCTGATTTAACGTCGCTAACGAATAGCAACAAACCATTCGTTTCCTTGAATATCACCTGTGGCAGTGGCGATTGGTACGGACAAGAAACCGGATTGCACGAAACTTTAATACGGTTGGGTACACCATCAAATCCGTTTGGATCATTAGCGACAATGTCGACCGCAACTCCAAACACAAAACCGTCTTTCAACAACGTTGTGGCGACGGGTGTATTTTATGCATTCGGTGTCAACGAGGTTCGTCAGCCTGGTCCGATGTTCTTTGCAGGGAAGTATCAATTGTGGCGGAATTTTAGTAACAGCCACTCCGATGAAGTCGATAACTTCTCGCGCTGGAATAATGTGATGGGAGATTGTTCGGCACAGATCTGGACAAGTGCTCCGCGTACTTTATCCTGTACGATTCCGCAGTCAGTCGGTCTCGGAACAAATCTGATATCGCTGACAGTCACCAGTGGCGGCACGGCGGTACAAGATGCATTGGTTACCGCATGGAAGAAGAACACTTCCGGTGCAACCGAGCTGTATGTTCGATGTCGAACTGATGAGAATGGTAATGTCGATGTACCGTTGAGCATTGTGACAACCGGAAATCTATACCTTTCGATTACCGGTATGAAAGCTGGTTTGAATCTCCTGCCGATTGTCGACACGATTACTGTGAGTCGAGCTACCGCAGACTTGACGGTATCCGCATTGACGGTAGACGATGATAACACTAGTGGTACCGTCGGCAATAACGATCAAATCGCTTCGCCTGGTGAAACAATTGATTTGTCGGTTCAGCTTGAGAATGTGGGGAGTGGGACTGCATCGGGAATTTCTGGAACATTTATATGTCCCGATTCCCGAGTAACAATCACTTCAGCGACTTCGACTTGGAGTAACATCATAACGGGGAGTACCGGAACAAATGCGACTCCGTTTCGCATTCATCTTCCCGCAGGAATTTCCAATGGCGATACTATTCCATTTTATCTCGATGTTGTCGGTTCCACTTTCTCGACACGCTTGTTCGTGCGATTAGCCATCGAATCGATTGCGCCGGAGTTCGATCATTACACCCTTTCCGGTATTACCGAGTTAAACCCTGGTGTTACAGCGTCTTTCACTGTTACAGTTATAAATCAAGGGTTAGGAATCTCTTCCGGAGTATCGGCACAATTGGTTTCATTGACACCACATGCAGCTGTGTTACAACCGACTGCTACTTATACATCGTTGCCGAATGGATCGACCAGAACCTCACCAACTGCACAACGGTTCCAGATCCAAATCCAAACCTCCGCTTTACCCGGCTCGAGTTTGCCGATGCAAATGTTGTTTGCTTACGGTGAACTGCGCGATACAATGGACTTTACGATGCCACTCGTAGCAGCAACAACCAGCGAACCGACCGGTCCCGACACTTATGGTTACTACGCCTTTGAGAACAGTGATTCGTTGTATTCGGCGTCGCCTGATTTTAGTTGGCGTGAAATTATCCCAGCCTACGGTGGAAATGGTGTTCGACTACCCATGAGCGATGGCGGTGAGTATCAGGATACCAGTCTTGCTGTGCGTTTACCTTTCCCGGTGAAGTATTATGGAAACACGTTCGATTCAATTACCGTATGCTCCAACGGCTGGTTGGCGTTTGGCTGGCAGCCGTACTACAACAATTTCCGAAATTGGCATTTGCCTGCCAATGAAGGCCCAGCAAATTTAGTAGCGGTTTTTTGGGACGACTTGTTTTTTGGCGCTGATCCTTATGGTGTATTCACATACTACGATGCTGCCAATCATCAATTCATTTTGACTTGGAATGTTGCGACGACGTTTGGCGGAAGCATGCCGAATCTTTTTCAAATCATTATCAGCGATCCCCGGTATTATCCCACTCCGACCGGCGATGCGATGTTAAAGATGCAATATCGAACGGTCAACAACATCATCGGTGATACTTACGAACCCGATTACGCGACCATCGGAATATCCGATGGAACGCGCTTACAAGCTCTCGAGCTGTCGTGCGATAATTTTTATGCTGCGACTGCTGTACCGATGGATAACGGTGAGAACATCGACCATGCTATCCTATTCTCAACCACTTTCCCGGACGATTTGCTGCATTTACTTTCACCTCGGGGTGGCGATACGCTAGCGATAGGTTATCCCGTCAATATCATGTGGATAGGGAATCCATCTGCGCAAACGGTGAATCTGCAAATCAACCGTAACTTCCCCGCAGGAACGTGGGAAACGATTCTCGCAAACACTGCGAACGACGGCAGCGAGAGTTGGACTGTTACGACACCAGTAACCACAAATGCCAGACTTCGGGTAATACTACCTTCCGGTGCGCAAGGCGATTCTTCTAACTCAGATATCGTTTTGATTCAACCACAGCCACAATTACACTTAGTGACACCAAATGGTAATGAGAGTTGGGCAATCGGCGAAACCCGTGTGATTGATTGGAACCACGCGCAAGTGCCCGGTACAATCTCCGTTTTACTAAATCGTAACTATCCTACCGGTACATGGGAAACGCTTTTTAATAGCGCGCTGCCGGAGTATGGCAGTATTCCTTGGATCGTGACACAGCCGGTGAGTAACCACGCCCGAGTGCGGATCTATATGAATGGAAATACTACTATTGGCGATACATCAGACCTTGACTTCCATATTGTCCATCCGGCTTGGTTGTCGGTGACTTCGGATTCAATCGTGAGAGTGATTCCACCGAACGATTCAACTGTCATTCCGGTGACACTTCACAATACTGGTGGCGCTCCGTATACCGGGACTATGACTGCCCTTACTGGATTCGATGGATTTGGTTATCAGAAAACCAGCGATCCCCGCGGCCCACAATTCTCTTGGATCGACGTATCTTCTGGAATGAACGGTCCGACCGGTGATGATCGTACCGGTGGTCCGTATACTCTACCCTTTACATTCCGTTACTTCGGCCAGAGCTATACTCGTGTATATATGTGTACTAACGGCTGGTTGTGTTTCGATAATCCCCAAGGGAATGCTACTGCCGGCAACCAGCAGTTACCGTATACGGTCATGCCGAGTTTCCTTGCGGTGTTGTGGGACAATTTGGTTTGTGACCAGGGGACAACAAAAGTAATGATGGACGAAGTAAACCAGCGTGCGGTCTTTTCTTGGGAAAACGTAAGGCGCTACAATCAGGAAACATCAACGCTTTCCTTTCAAGCGATTCTGTATCCCGATAGTTCCTTCGTGTTTCAATACGGTTCAATAGTAACTATGGATACGACATCAACCGTCGGCATCCAGAACGAAGAGCATTCGACCTATTACACGATTTACCACAACGTACCGATTCCCAGTAACCACGCTATCCGCTTCGATCTCTACCATCGTTGGGCAACGCCCCTGACAACGACCTTCTCGATTCCGGCAGCCGGTTCGACCGAGTTCGACGTAATCTGGAATACTCGGCATCACACGTTGCACGATACTGTGCACGGCACGTTCCAATTTACTGGTACTGCCGCCAATGCGCCATATCTCGTTCCGGTCGCAATGATTGTCGATGTTGTAGGTTTGAACGATGTTGGTGTTAGTCTCCCAACGAAATTCGAGGTGAGAAAAGTGTACCCGAATCCGTTCAATGCTATTGCGCAAATCGAGTTTGCTTTGCCGGCTCGTGGCGATGTCGAATTTTCCTTGTTTGATGCGTTAGGTCGAGCGGTTGAGCACACTATGTTACAATCGCTGCCAGCGGGCATTCATCACGCGACGATTAATGCCAATGACTATGCGGCGGGTGTTTACTTCGTACGAATTCGCGCCGGTAGTGAAACCCAATTGCGAAAACTAGTGTTAGTGAAGTAATCGATTTGATTGGTATGAAAAAGGGAGGACAAACTGTCTTCCCTTTTATTGTACCCAAAGGTGCTACTAAGACTATATCACCACTTCCCTTGGATGTACTCTTTTAAGTACTGAATCTCAATCTCGCGTTCATGGGAAATGTGTTTACCGATATCGCCTATCGAGATGATTCCAACCAATTTTCCTTGATCCATCACCGGCAAGTGGCGACAATGCTTTTGTGTCATGATAGCAAGACAATCGTTGATATCAAGCTGAGGGGTGACAATCACCAAATCGCTGGTCATGAATTCCGATACAGTTAACTCGGCTAATGTTTTATCTGGACGCATCGAAGCGCGTAGAAAATCACGCTCGGTAAACATGCCGACGATACTATCGTCTTTGGTAACCAGCAACGCGCCGACTTTTCGTTCGATCATCAAACGAACTGCATTCAATAGCGATGTCGCTGGTGAGACGGTAAAAACATCCGATCCTTTTCCCGACAAAATTGATGATACTGTTGCCATTCTTCCCCCCAGTGATTGTATACAAATAAATACGTTGCTTGTAGGGAGAATGCAAGCGGTTCGCTTTGTGCAAGTTTTCCCAAAAGTATCGGATAAAGAACTGACCCCGTAATATTACAAATATTAAACGTTACGAAGCTCGTCGATTTGGCTAAGAATTAGTTGCCAAAACAAACGGATACCTCCTCTTGCATCGGCGAAAAAAAAATTGTATCATTGCTTTGCTGTACCGAAAGGTAGATTCCCCGGTAGCTCAATCAGCAGAGCGGTTGGCTGATATTCTACCGAAAGGAAGCGCGATTTGTTGCAGTAGTTGGTTTCCGTAGTAATATATTCCCCGGTAGCTCAATCGGCAGAGCGGTTGGCTGTTAACCAATAGGTTGGGAGTTCGAGTCTCTCCCGGGGAGCCCTAATAGTCCGACTTGATTCAAATCAGGTCGGGCTATTTTTTTGTTTTGCGCTTCGAGTTCCACCTCTACCCGCGTCTTCTTTGCCATCGGGGGCTTCAGGGTTTTTCCGGTCGTCAGCTTGGGAATCCGCATATTGATTCGTGCGATGGATTCATCGATTATTTCAATGCTTTCAACGAAATGAATTACCACCATCCGCAATCTCTCAAAAGGTATTGTTTCCGCTTCTGAATCGAAGTTTCTGATCAATTTCCGGCAGATATCGAGATCTCGTTTCAACGCTTCCGTGAGGATTTCCACATTGTATTTCTGCTTGAATTCCGCATCCAGAAACCGCTTTTCACGCTGCAATTCATCAATCTTCAGCTTACAGGTTTCCACGTCCATTCCAGCACCAATTGCATCGTAGTATCGTTCGATACTGATGCTAAGCTCTTTCAGGCGTTCTGCTAGCCGTTGCTCCTCGCCACTCTTGCCAGCTTTTAATTCCATTAATTTCGCCTGGATGGATTGCTCAATTTCATCGAGACGTCCGGGTTTCGCGATCTCATGCTGTATCGCCCGTAGGACGGCACTTTCCAGAAAATCCTTGTCGATATAGAACGAACCGCATTTACACTCTTTCTGATTGATGTAACCGGAGCACACATAACGCTTTAGCATGTATTCGATGCGTTCGTTTTCGAGTTTACTGACTTTTTTCCGGCGGATTCCAACGTAAGCCTGATCGCATTTACCACAGCGAATAATCTTAGATAAGAGCCACTCTTCCTTCTGGGTTACTGTCGGGAAAGCCTTGCCAATATTGCCTGCAGCCATGGCTTTGCGACGGAAATACATTTCCTTGCTCACAATAGGATCGTGGGTGTTCTCTACGATCATCCATTCGCTTTCTGGGCGCTGCTTGTGGGACTTGGAGTTTGTGCGGTTCCAGACGGTGGCACCGTAGTACACCGGGTTATTCAAGTACTGACCGATTCTCTGCTTACACCACGGTTTTCCACTAGCTGTAACGATCCCTTCAGCGGTTAATCTATTTACAATCGCCTTTGCCCCGAGACCATCATTGGTAGCCCATTCGAAGATTTTACGGATGGTTGCGACTTCCATGGGATCACCTAAAGCCAGCTTTTTATGCACCCTGTCGCCAATACCAGGCACATCGATCTTGGTATAGCCGTAAGGGACACTCCCACCATTTAAGAAGCCTCGTGAGGCATTCTCCGCCATTCCCTTGCGGGTTTCCATCGAGAGGTTCATCGAGTAAAACTGGTTGATCACTTCGATGATGCCTTCGAAGAGAAAGCCCGACGGGGTATCGGAGTCAAAGCTCTCACACAATGACTTGACGGATACACCATACTTGTTTAATAGTGACTTAAAAATGACTGATTCTTCGCGGTTTCTCGAGAAGCGGTCTAACTTGTGTACCAGGATGAATTTGACATTGTTCTCCTTGGCAAAACTGATCATCTCCATGAAGCCGCGACGCTTGTCAGCAGATGCATACGCCGATACGCCTTCGTCCTTGAACATCTGCAATAGCTGGATCTCAGGGTGATCATTCACGAACTTTTCGATGGCTTTGATCTGGGCCGGAATCGAGAGATCCTTCTGTGCCTGATCTTCTGATGAAACCCGCGCGTAACCTACGACTCGAACCATTTTTTCCTCCTTGCTATCCCAGTAGTAATGGCAATCACTATGCCACGATTCCAGGTGCGATTTAGTGGTTCGAAGTTACACGAACGTTCCGGAGAATCAAGTCCAGTCTGCATGCCCCCCGATTCGAGTTAGTTACCTTTACAGACTGCAAGCGCTTAAAATGCTCCTTTTAGGGTAACTAAGTCAGGAAATTGTGATCATAATGAGCGCTTTTAGTTACTTGCGATGATCATTATGCTCCTTTTCGATTCAAACTAGGTAACTATCTCGGAGTTTACTGTCACTGGGGTTCAAACGAAGTTTACTTTTCTTCTCAACGGATGATCATTTTGCGCTCTTTTTCAGAAATCGATGATCATTATGCTCCTTTTTAGGTAACTAACTCGGTTTTTAGTGAGCATAATGAGCGTTTTCTAAAAAACAGGGTAACTAACTCTGATTGTCGCAATCATTACTCCTGCATAATCCTACACTTACATCTTTCCATAATCTCTGGCACGCAGCTTGCCTTTATACATGGCAGCGTGTCGATCATTCTTTTCGACCGCACAGAAACAGCCATTGCGGATCGAGCAAATATGCCACACGAGAACACTATTCGGATTGAAGTACATCAGGGCTCATCTGCAAGCGCTATGGAGGAACGGAATGCTATTGAACTCCTTGCGACAGTCATCGTCCAGCAGCTGCTCGACCGCGGAACAAATGAGACTGGATCGGGAAGATCTCCTTCGATTAAAAAAGTCAGAAGTGGAGTTCGAACCGGTCAGAAGGCTCATCGAAATACGTGATGCAGTGGACCAGGACATCCGTGAACTTCGTATCGACTATCCCAATCCAAGCAAGCGGATGCAAGTGCGAATTGATGAGTTAGTCGAGACAAGAAATCGGATCCAGGAAGAAATCCAGGTTATCAGCAGTGAAGGAAACAAAGATAATGAGTAGAGCGATTCTCACTTATTCATCAATGCAGTCTTTTCTCGATTGTCCGAGAAAGTACTTGAACCGTGAAATCAAATGTCTAACATCGAAAGAAAAGAATCGAACGTTGGATTTTGGTTCTGCCTGGCATGGTGCACTTGAGCGCTGGTACACACCCGGTGATCAAGATGTCAAGTGTGCAGCAATCAAGCAGTACTTCTCAGATTGCTTCCCCAATCGGGAAAGTGATTATAATGAGCGTCGTGATTTCCTGATGCTGGATGTCATGTTCAGCACTTATCTGAATCGATTTCCCGAAGAAGATTTCGACGTCATTGCGGCTGAAACCAAGTTCCTCCTCCCGATCATCAATCCAAATACAGGACGCATCAGCCGAACGTTCAACCTTTCCGGTAAAGTCGACGGTTTGATCCGAATGAAGGAGACCGGCGAACTCTACATCCTGGAACACAAAACGGCCTCCAGTGTTGACGGATCATATCTCGAGAAATTGCCACTCGATTTTCAAATCAATCTATATGCCTATGCACTCTCTCGCCACCTCAAGCGACCGATTACTGGGGTGATTTACAACGTCATCCAGAAGTCTGGAATTAAGTTGAAGATGGGCGAAACAGAAGAAGCCTATCAGAAGAAACTGGCCGACAGGATTGCCGAATCGAAGACCGGAAAATCTGCCCTTAAGCGGATAATGCCGCAGACGGATGAAGAATTCACGATTGAACTTCGATCGAAGTATCGTGATCCGGAAATGATCACCCGCGAACAACTCCTGATTTCACCGCAGGATCTCAAAGACACTGAACAGTACGTTTGGACCATCACGCAGAAAATTATCGGCGAGATGAATGAAGGGGATTGGCTCCCGAATCGAGGGCACTGCTTCAAATATGGAAAGACCCCTTGCCAGTACTGGGCGCTCTGTCGCAGCAAAAACAGTGAACTAGTGCAACAGAATTTCTATGACATCAAACCACCGCACGAAGAGTTGGCGGAAGTCACCGAGCCTTTGTTCTAACGAAAGGATAAGTCATGTCATTACTACCAACCGCCAAAACTGCGCCCAACGTGACGCTGGCGAATCAGACAGTACTACTATGGGGTCCCGCCAAAGTTGGGAAAAGTGAATTCTGCTCCCAAGCGGAACCGGCGCTCTTCCTTGCGACCGAGGCGGGTCTCAACCACCTGAATGTGTTCCAAGCCCCAATCTCAAGTTGGGACGATTTTCTCGCTGCCTGCAAAGAAATCTCCGATGGCAATCATCCATTCCAGACGATCATCGTCGATACGGTTGATAACGCTTATCGAATGTGTACGGAGTACATCTGCAAACTGCACAACATCAAGCATGAGAGTGATCTCGGCTATGGTAAAGGGTATGCCCTCGTCAACAACGAGTTCTATCGCGTGCTCAACAAATTGTCCTTGCTTCCCTACGGCTTGTTCCTCATCTCCCACGCACAAGAGAAAGAAATCGAATCCCGCACCGGCAACTATACCAAGATGGTGCCGACGCTTCCGGAGAAGTCGCGGAAGATCGTGCTCGGCATGTGCGATCTGATTCTGTTCGCTGATTTCGAGGACGTACACAATGAAGACGGGAGTGTTACCCAACGCCGTGTAATTCGCACCAAGCCAACCAAATACTACGAAGCGGGCGACCGTACCGGGAATCTTCCTGAAATCATCGACCTCGACTTTTCCAAATTTGTCGCCGCCTACCGTGATGCAGTTGCCGCGAATCATGCATCCACATCAATCACCGAGGAGAAATAACAATGGTTCCGAACAATGACAATGTCGATCTCACGCAGTGGGATGATGAGTACGAACAGGCTCCGGTCGAGGAGCGGAGTTTCGACGATGTGCCGGATGGCAAGTACCAAGTGAACGTCGAGAAAGCAGAGATGACACACTCGAAGACGAGCGGTCTGCCGATGCTGAAATGGACCTTCAAGATCCTCGGTCCAACCTATGCCGGACGTTTGCTCTGGAAACATGCTGTGATCACGAATGAAGAGTCGGTGAAGCATATCAAGGGCGACCTCGCCGTGTGTGGATTGCAGTTACCGAAATTCTCTCAGTTGCCGCAACACACCGGTAAACTGCTCGATCTGAAACTCGAAATCTCGAAGCAGACCCGTGGCGAGTATGAGAATATCTACATCAACAAACTGATTTCCGGCGCCGGTGAGACTACCGCTGCACCGACTTCCGGTGGCAGCACTCGTTCCAAGCCGTCAACCAGTTACGCAAAGGCTTCCCAGGATGCCAGTAAACCATTCTGAGCGACTGTCGATCATCGTCGATACGCGGGAGCAGCATCCATTTGAATTCGATCCGGTGCGGGTGGAAACGATCCGCATGGCGCTGAGCGCCGGTGATTATTCCCTTGCCGGGTTTGAACCGATGGTGTCGGTAGAACGCAAATCGCTCGAAGATTACATCTCCAGCGTTATCAAATCGCAGCAACGTTTTCTGCGTGAAGTGGAGAAACTCGCGGCGATGCCCTACAAATGTGTTGTCGTGGAAGGGGATCTGGTCGATATCCAGCAGCACCGCTATCACTCCGGTGTTCACCCGAGTGCTGTGCTGGGGGCAACGATGATGCTGCTGGTCGACTTCGGTGTACCGGTGCTGTTCTGCAGTAATCGTCAGATCGCCTGTGCGGTAACGGAAGCATTTCTATTGCGGGCGTGGAAGCGATTGACGAAGGAGCCTGCATAACCATGGGACGCATGATCAACGTCGGCGATACGGTGGAAGTACTGAATGGCAGGCTTGCCGGGGCGGTTGGGAAACTGATCAGTACCCGATTTCAGGGTCCCAGCGTCATTGAAATTCTATACCCTCCTATACTCGTCGAACCAGGCGATCAAGTGGAAGTAATGCCGTGTCAATTACGGGCTGTGGAGCTGGTGGAAGATCCGAAACCGGCGAAAAGGAAAAAATGCTTCGGTTCACCGAAGCAATCTGTATCGAACTGACACCTAAAGAAGTGGATGGGTTGCTGCTCATTTTGAATGAATCGCGGGAGAAATTGTCTCTCCCGGTAGAAAATGATGTGTACCGAGAATTACTACGAAAGTTGGGAACAATCCATGCCGAAAAACGCCAACAAGATAGCAGCGAAATCAGCCGCTAATACCGCGCTGGAAAAGCGATCCGGTTATGTGGAAACGGTGTTCTTTACCGGCGCTGCCTTTACGACCGGTCGTTTCTGTGATAGCGATGGTAAATGTTTCAATTTCGCCGGTGCGGTGAAGATTGCAGAAAATGAACCGGTTGTCTTGTACGGTAAGTTAACCATTCACCCCAAGTACGGTCGGCAGTTTACGGTGGAGCGTTTCGAGTATGATTTTCAACCTTCTGTAGAGGGTTTGACCAATTACCTCGCGAACCACCCCGATATCAAAGGAATCGGCCCGGTCAAGGCTAGCAGTATCGCTCGCCGCTTCAACGGCAGTTTCGAAGCTACGCTGCGTGACCACCCCGAGGTTATCGCCCAATTCGCCCAGGTGCCGCTCAGTGCGATAGAACAGCTCAAGTCGATCTGGAATCGCAATCGTACGGAAAACGCCGCAGCTACCTACCTGTCGCAATTCGGTCTCACGCATTATCAGGTGAAGACACTACTCGATGAATTTGGTAACGATGTGGTGGCGCTGTTTCGACAGAATCCCTACCAGATTATCGGCGTATTGCACGGATTCGGTTTCAAGAAAATCGATACGATTGCCCGGAAAATGGGAATCCTGAAAGCGTCACCGGAACGGTTACGTGCCGGTCTGCTACATGCGGTCAATGAACAAATCGATCATGGGCATTGCTGGGTTTCATTTGATGATCTGGTAGAACATGCGAATGAATTACTGATCCTTGATACGCTGGATAGTACCGACCAGATCAAGCATGAGTTAGCCTATTTGATCGAGATGAAGCAACTCGTCTCGGTATCCATCTCGAATCAGACGATCATCGCGCGTCCCGATCTATATGCGAAGGAAAAGGATATCCGCGCATGGATTACTGTTAATCAGCGGCTAAACCCAGACTTCGCCGATTTAGCAGGGCTGGAAGGGTTGTTGGATCAAAATTCATCGACGCTGAATGAAGGTCAACGCGCAGCTGTATTGTCCGCATTGCAACATCAGATTTCCGTAATCGCCGGTGGAGCCGGTAGTGGTAAAACATTCACCGTGGGAACGATTACCCGCATTTGTGAAGTACATGGTCTCTCGGTTACCCTTGCTGCTCCGACCGGAAAAGCTGCTAAACGCCTCGAGCAACTCATCGGACACGAAGCGGTAACACTCCATCGATTGCTCGGTTACAATGGCCGAGTTTATCTCGCAGGCCCGGAAGTACCCATCGAAGCAGAAGTACTCATCATCGATGAATTTTCGATGGTGGATGTGCCGCTCGCATGGCAACTGTTTCGCGCCATCGATTGGGAACATACTGCCGTCGTCATGGTTGGCGATCCGAATCAGCTACCGCCAGTGGGACCCGGTAACATTCTGCGTGATCTGCTTTCAACAAAAATTGTTCCGATCACGGTACTCGACCGCATCGTGCGTCAAGCCGGTCTATTGAAAGAAAATTGTACTGCCATTCTCTCCGGTGAGGTGCATAAAACGGCACCGGAAATTCCGGGACAGACTCGTCGCCCGTGGTATCTGGTCGATCAGTTTTCCGATGTGGAAGATGTTCGCCGGTTTATCCTCGACATGTTCTCAAATCTGCTTTCGAACCGGCTCGGCTACGATCTCATTCGCGATGTCCAACTCATCAGCCCTACGAAGAAAGGTCCGCTTGGCACCATTGAACTGAATATCGCCTTACAGCAATTACTTCAGAAAAAACTATACAACGTCGATACCGTATTGCCGCGTGCAGGGCAACAACAACGCAAATTCTATCGTCACGACAAAGTGATTCAGACCCGCAACAACTACGATATCAATGTCATGAACGGTTCGCTGGGATGGGTATTGGAGAACGATCCGAAGGCCGGAATTACCGTCGAGTTTGAGAATGGTACGATTACGACCATCGAACCGGGCGCTCCAGAATTGCAAGAGTTGTCGCTCGCGTATGCACTCACTGTCCATAAAGTACAAGGATCGGAATTTCCCTGCGTCGTCGCGGTAATGCACAAGGCGCATACCTACATGCATCACCGCAATTTGTTCTATACGGCGGTGACCCGTGCTCGCGAGACTTCCATCATCATCGGTGACCGTTGGGGATTGACAAATTGTGCCCGAGTAGTGCAAACGGAACGTCGCCGGACATTCCTCTCGCTGAGTGGTTCAGTATGAGCGATCCCCGGGTAGAATTGCTGCAGCGATACTTTTTCTCACGCACCGACATGGTGGCGTTTTACGCGTCGTGGGAGAAACCGCAACCGACACCGGGTGGCGATAAATTGATCGCGCTGCTCGATGCGCATGTTCGTGGCAATTCTGCACCGGTGGTCGAAGTCACCTTCACCAATCAGAAAGGCACTGGTAAGAACAAAGGGCGCTTCCGGATCGGCTCGTACACACCGAATGCCGATGGTCTGACCAAGTGGATGTGTATCGATTTTGATGGCGGTTCGTCACATGCGAATGGATTAATCGATCCCAAGAATGCTGTGATTCTTGCATTCAAAAAGGCAGAATCATTTGGCATTACCTCCCATATCGAATGTTCCGGTGGCGGTCACGGGTGGCATCTCTGGGTTTTCTTTGATCCAATGGTTCCCGCGAGACAAGCCCGACAGCTTGGATTATTGCTCTGTCCTTCCGACCAGCGCTGTCAGAATGGCGAGATGGCAGACCCCCGTTCCAATCGTGGGATGGAAGTATTTCCAAAGCAACCGAAAATCAAATCGGGCGGCTTTGGGAATCTCGTATGGCTTCCGTTTTGGTGGAATGCTCAAGCCGGTGGTAACCAATTCTACCGACTCGATGAATCGGAATCATTATCGCCATTCCTGCCAGATTCGTTAGCAACGGTTTCGCCGGAACAACTGGAACAGACACTCTCGGCTCATGTTCAAATTGCACCAGAATCGGCGCCGACACGTCGAAGCGCACGGGCGACACGGCAGCCACACACTTCGAATTCGAACAGCTCCGCCTGGGACGAGTGGCGCTCGCAAGCCCTATCGAAATTACCGCTGGAAGCGATCTACGGAGACCTTCTCACTGGCAATCAATCGAGTCCAGAATGGCTCGAATGTCGTGATCCGGCATCGGCTTCCGGCGATCAGAATCCATCGGCCGGCGTTGCTAACGGCGTTGGAACGACTGAACGAGGATCTTTCCATTCATTCCTCACCGGCGAAACGATATCGGTGTTTGATTTTCTCATTCGAACCGGTAAAGCTACCGACTTTGTTACCGCACGCGAGATCGTAACCGGTCTCTCCGGTGTGGCTCCATTCACTGAACCAGTAGTATCTCATTCCCGTTCGGGACTACTGAACATTGTCGTGAATAATCGGCAACTGTCGGAGATTGTCGTCGATTCGTGGGAAGCGATTCATCGCTGGAATGAACCTCCTCGAATGTTTCAACGAGGCGGTACACTCGTACGTCTGCAGAAGTCCCAGCTATCAGAACGGTATCAACTTGAAGTACTAAGTGAAGCTGCCGCGTACGGAACACTCTTCCGGACTGCACGATGGATCAAGCAGAATGAAACCGGTATCATTGATACTCATCCGCCACACGACATCGCCAAAGATCTGCTCTGCAACATCGACTCCAATTTGCCGCAGATCGAATCAGTTCTGCACACACCAGTGTTCGGTCGCGATGGGAAACTGCTGACAACTTCCGGGTATCACCGGAGTGACTCGCTTTGGCTCCATCTGCCAGAGTTGCTTTCCGATCTGGAGATACCCGAGCATCCAACGACTGTGGTAGTATCGGCTGCGGTTTCCTTGTTGACGAATGAACTGCTATCCGATTTCCCATTCGTCTCCGAATCCGACCGAACTCATGCAATCGCTGCAATGATCTTGCCATTTGTCAGACCGATGATTACCGGCTGTACACCGCTCCATCTGGTGGAAGCGCCAGTCGCAGGTTCCGGTAAAGGTCTACTCTGCAATGTTATCTCGATAATTACCACCGGCTACACCGTTCCTTCGCGAACACTGCCGAATGACGATGATGAGTTGCGCAAAATGCTGACTTCGGAACTACTCAAAGGCAATCCGATCATCCTGCTTGACAATGCTGACGAGCGGAAACGGCTCAATTCTCCGACACTGGCTTCAGTGCTCACTGCCGAATTCTGGACAGATCGATTCCTCGGTTCATCCAAAATGGTGACGATGCAGAATCTTCCGTTATGGCTCTTGACCGGTAACAATGTTCGTATGTCGCAGGAGTTGATTCGCCGCATTCTTCGATCTCGTTTTGATCCTCACGTAGAGCAACCCTGGTTGCGCGAACATTTCCGGCACGACGATTTACGCGAATGGTCCCGTTTACACCGTCGCGATTTGGTGATTGCGATTCTCACCATCATCCAAGCGTGGATTGATGCCGGAAGACCGAGCAGTACGAAGAAGCTAGGTTCCTATGAAGAGTGGTCAAAAGTCATTGGTGGTATCCTGCAAGTTGCCGGTATTCCCGGTTTCCTCGGAAATCTTGAGGCATTGTATGAATCGGCAGATCCCGACCGCGACATCTGGCGAGAATTTGTAGCTGCATGGTGGGAAGAATGGCAGGATCGACCGGTGAAGGTGTCCGATCTCAACGATTTCTGTGAGCGGAAAGAACTGCTGAACGCGTTACGGGGCGATGGAACGACCAGGTCGCAACAAACCAAGCTGGGCAGTGCAATTCGCCGCACTGTCGACCGGGTCTTTCTCAACTACCGGCTTGAACAATCGAAGGATTGGAAAGTCACAAACGGTAAAACGATTGCCTACAAGTTGACCGAGCTACCTAATGACGAATCGGTATCTGTTCCAAGTGAATCTGACATCCAAGTTGACCTTAGCGCATACGATTGGGACGAGGAGTAAAATGCGAAGTCGTTGTATTAGCAGTACCTGTGATTTTATCACTAGTACAACTAGGCAAATTATTCTCCCCGAACCTCCGAACCTTACCCGAACCTCGTGTTTTAAGGTTCGGGGAGCTGGAAGGCTTGCCCAGTGCTGCTTTACAGACTTTACCCGAACCACCGAACCTAAAAGGTATGTCTATACACGCGCGCGCCTGCGCATGCACGCACACGCATACGCGCACGCATGTACGTGTATAGGTAGGAAAAAGGTTCGGGTAGGTTCGGAGGTTCGGGTTAGAGGTACTTAACGCTATGAAAAAACATTAGTTGAATTTTGCAAAACTACCCGATCCTCGTGATCTGAGGTTCGGGTAAGGTTCGGGGAACGAAAACACAAGCAGTTATCTCAGACGGAACGTTAGAAAATGCAATTCGGATTATTTCAAACCACTGAGCAAAGCGATCTGTTCGTTGCCACCGATCTGACAACAAAGACGGTGCCAATTTCAGCGAACTCGCCAGCCGAGATCTGTGAGGGGACAAAAACCTTCCGTCGGCTAGATGTACCGTTTCTGCTTTGGATTGAAAGCCGGGTTGCCAACATCGACAATGCCTACCGGAAAGGCAAAGCGTCAGCCTCCGTCCATACAACGGTGGAACAACGGTTCGCTGTCATTCGAAAGTGGGCAAAAGAAAACATCGATGCTGCTTTACTCGAGGCTATGCGCAGAAACTTCGATCCGAAGTCATACAGTCCGCCGGTGTCGGAACCTACACCACCAGTGACAGAAAACTGGTCAATAGCGATGCACGAAGCCTTCGAAGAACGGGCAGCAATCATGGAATTCGATGGTGGTTTGTCACGTGCGAAAGCTGAGCAAGCTGCTGAAATCTCAATTCGATCCAGTTTCAACCGGTAATAGGAAGAACAAAACAATGTCCAAGTCGAGTAATAACAATGGCAATGCTGAAAAGAACCGCGCTTCGAGCCGCGCTCTGCCTGCGGCAATTCCGAAAACGCAAGACAGCCCCAGCGGTGGCGCACTGCTCGCTGCCAATCCCCAATGCGGTAGTTCGTTGAAGCGTGGCGGGACCTGCAGACAACCAGCCATGGCCAATGGGCGGTGCAAGATGCACGGCGGAAAACTGGGTGGCGAGATCATGGCTCGGCCTGGCAATAAGAATGCTGTTTCCCATGGCGCCTTTCTTCCTGAGATCCAGGATGAACGAGAACAGCAGGCATTCGATTTATTCCTGTCTGACCTGTACGAATCGTTCCCGGATCTGAACCGCGCAGGCGATTTGAGGCACGCTCAGCTGGCAGCGATCACCTACGTTCGCCTGCTTCGGGCGCTGTGGGGCGAAGCGGCTAGCTCAACCATTGACGATCTATCGCGAGTCTTTACCAGGCACCTGGCGGCAATGCGGGTAAACCGTGACCAACGAGGAGTGGATGGTGAAGGAAAATCCGGGCCGATGTCGCCGGCAGAATACGAGGTGGAAATCATCCAGCAGGTGAGGATGTATGCGAAAAATGGGACTTCCCCGATTTCTGTCGATCCGAATCTCCTGGGATTTGATCCAGCTGCGGTGGAAGTTTCTTAGGCTGGGTTGAATCAAGCAGAAAAACGACGGGATTTCATCGCAGAGTGTCATGGAGTCAGACAGAAAAATCAAGACTTACGTGCAATACACCAAGATTTTCTTCGCAGAACACTTAGTCTGCGATGAAAGTCAATCAGGAAGACAGTCGGTTGAAATATCGAAAACTGTTCAAATTCGGGGGTTTCCGGTTTGTCAGTCTTGCGCGGCAGTTTCATAAGTCGTGAATATTCCAATCGCATTGGGATTATTTCGCGGATCGTTATGGACCTTCCGTCTTGACGTCGGAACGTTAACCCGGCATCGAATCGGGAGGAATGCCGAGCACCAGTGGAAATAGCCCTGGTGAAAGCTCGGAAGGAAAACCGAGGGGTAGCCCCAAAGGGGGTATTCGGCGCGGTATTAAGGTTGAAAAACCGAGACTCTGTTTTCCATCGCAGTCTCGAGCGACTGATCCGAGATGTGGGCATAAATCTGAGTGTGGGTAATGTTCCGGTGCCCAAGTGCTTTCTGGACTACCAGGATGTCGTGGCTCTTTGAATACAGGGATGTGGCAAAAGTGTGCCGGAGCTTATGCGGTGTAATTGGTTTATCGATTCCCGCCAGCTTTACCCACTTCTGCGTCAGAAACTGAATTGCTCGTGGGTTCATTCGTTCACCCTGCTGGTTCAGGAAAAGCGCTTTCGATTGAGATTGGGATTCGTATTTCGATCGCTCACCGGTGATGTACTCGGTGATGACCTGTCTGGCTACTGAGGGTAGGAACTTCCGGATGGGATTTCCGCCTTTCTGCTTACGGATGATCAAGTGCTTGCCATCGATATCGACAAGATCAATCTGAGTCAGTTCTGCTACGCGGATTCCGGTGTTCAGTAATAATTGCAAGATTGCGTAGTCGCGCTGAGCATGAATGTCGGTTGCATGGTTTTGAACGGTGAGTAATAGTTGGTGTTCCTCAGTATCGGTGAGATACACCGGTGGTAAACGGTCGACTCGTTTTAGGCGAAGGTGTTCGGCGGGACTGACTGCAATTAGGTGAGAGTTGCAGGCCCATCCGAAAAATGATCGGATCGCGGTCTTGGTACGGTTCATGGTGTTTGCATTCTTCGCGGTTCCGTCAACTTTGGTGGAGAATGAAACGAGGAAGTGATCGATATCTGAAGCGGTGATTAGATCTAAGCTTTTTGAGCTAAGCTGAGTCAAGCACCTGATTACATCAGCGAGAAAGTTATTGACTGTGTGTTTTGATTTCTGTTGTGCCAGCAGATAGGTCCGGTAGTCAGTAAGCACGGTATTGAAGTTCATTCTGCACCTACGATCGGTTGAAGTTCATCGGGCCGCACTTCGAAACTGCAGAAGGAACCCGGGTGGAAAAAACGAATCTCGATTGCGAAGTAGCGAGCCGGATCGGGTGCGATGAGGTCAAGTAACATTTCTGGAAAGCGATCAATGTTATCACGAGTGAGGTGTAGGTTGGCTTCGGGATCTGATGGTTCCATGTCATTCATGAAGAAGCCAATAATCTCAGCATCGCAGTTATGGGTCAGGTAGCAGACGCGTTGTCCCAAGCGGTATTGGGTGGTATTGGTAGTGGTGGTAGCCATGATGTTTCTCCTTGTTTGGGCTATGAAACGTTACCATCGAAAGAACCGGAAAGCAAGTCAGGACAAGGGTTTCAAGGCATGAATGCAAACGGAAAGAAATCAAATCGTTCACCCGGGCTTAACATCGCAATTCCACAGAGCATGGCGAATGCATACGCTGTTTTGGTGGATCCTGCGGTATGGGGAGAGCATTTCCTTAAGAACCCGGACGGAGATCGCAGACAGTACTGGCCACACCAATACCAGGATCTCCGATCGACTGAAAAGCAGATCATTCATCAGGATGGGCGCGAAGTTGGCAAAACCATTGTGCTGACCACACTGGTTCTTCATTACGGATTTACGACTAGGAACGGATCGGGCTTAGTGGCGACTCCGCATCAAGGTCATCTCGAGACCATCATCGATGAAGTTGAGCAGCAGATTTTCAATAACCCCACGTTGCTGAAAAGCGTTGCAAAGAATCGCTATGGCAATCCGGATATCTCGCAAAAGCCATACTACCGGATTCGATTCTCGACTGGAACCGTAATCCATTTTCGGCAAGCCGGAGATTCCGGTCAACCATTCCGATCATTACACGTGGAACGGGTTTGGGTTGATGAGGCGGCATGGATGACGGAGCGAGCTTGGAAAGCATTACGACGTTGCTTGAATGAAGGGGGCGTATTCCGGATTTACTCGACACCTAATGGATTGCGGGATACCACTTACTACCGGCTCACTCAAGACAAAACGAAGCGCTGGCAAGTCATGCGTTGGCCATCATCGCTGCATCCAAACTGGACCGCAGCCAGAGAAAAAGAACTGCTTGAGTTCTATGGTGGGCGTGAGACCTCCGGTTTTCAACATGAGGTATTAGGTGAACACGGTAGTCCTACCTATTCAGCATTCCCAGTGGAATCAGTGAAAGCTGCCCTGGTAGAGATTCCTGAATACCAGCGGATCGTGCTGACCAATAGTGAACTTGCAGATTGTGAGAACGAATCCGCAATTCGTACCAGGCTTGATCTACTACTGGGACTCACACCCAGAAAGGGAAAGTTCTGGCTCGGTGGCGATCTGGGTTACACCTCTGATCCCTGTGAACTATTGGTCTGGCAGGAAGAGGAAGGAAATAAACTGGCACTGGTTATGCGGGTGCATACGGAACAGGTCGCCTATCCAGTCATCGCAGAATTGCTCGCAGTGATGGATGACTATTTCCAATTTGCGGGACTTGGTGTCGACGAGGGTGGCAACGGACTTGCTGTCGTACAGGAACTCTCAACGCTGGACAAGTTTGCAGAATATCGGTTCAGTGATCGACTGATCGGATTCAACTTCGGCAGCTCGACTGTTATCGGTTATACCGATGAAGGCAAGCAGCGCAAAAAGAGAACAAAGGAACTGATGACGAGTCTGATTAATGGTCGACTTTCACAAAAAACGATTCGATTCCCGAACGATGATGTGGAGGTCGAAGATCAATTTTGTACTCACACCTACGTCATGTCCGAAGGAAAGATAGTCTATTCCAAAGGGCGCGATCACATCATTGACGCAACTCGCTGTGCAATGCTGAGAGTGTATCTGGAAGAAATCAAAGAGCTTAGACCAGAAATTGAAGAAGCGTTTATCATGCCGGTAACGACCGATCCGGTGTTTGTATGAGGTTACCCATGAAACTTTGGCCGTTCACTAAATCAGATCGATCGATTGGTACTTCCGGAATTAAAACAGAAACTGATGAGCTAGTTGCCGTGGCAGAGATCTCCGGGACTTTTTCATCGGAATATTCCGTTCAGGCTATTCCTGGAACCTGGGAAGAGCGCGGCAAACTTGCCTGGCAATACTACACGGAAGAGCCGATTGTCAACAATGCGATCAATACCTGGCGAACATTTGCGATCGGTGATGAAATTCGGGTGACTTCTGATGATGAAGAGACTCGAAAAGCTGCCGTCGATTTCTTCAAAAAGAATGAACTGAACGATTTTATCAGGGACATGATCCTTCAGCTGCTCGTCAAGGGCGAATGCATGGGATACAAAAACTACGGTGGACAAAAGAAGAAAACCAGTAGTGGCAAAGAGGGATACTCAGAGATAACCAAGATCTGGTGTCTGAATCCAGTGTCGGTTCAGTTTCAACTGGAGCGCGGTGAAATCATTAAGATCATCCAGAAAACGGAAGATGCCGTCGGTGTGACTTCCGGTAATGAGATTGAGCTTGAAGCTGCACAGTTCTTTCATCAGAAGTGGAACAGCCCCCAGTTCAATTCCCGTGGTAACTCCATGGTGTTGCCGGCATTTGAATCAATTGAACTCATGCGGGATTACCGTCGGGCTGAACGTGCGATCGCCAAGCGATGGACGACACCACTACGATTTATCTCAGTCGGTGGAAAATTCGGCGATAAAGTAGTCATGCCAACCCAGGGAATGCTCAACCAAGTTCGAGATACCATCAACAAAATGGATCTCAAAACCGGCATGGTGGTTCCCTTCTATGTTGAGGTAAAGACTTACGGCACAGAAGGAATCGTTCTCAATACAGAAGAAAAAGTCAAAGAAATCAAGTCCGACATCATTGTGTCGCTGGGTTTTGTGAAGTCACTGATCACCGGTGAAGGACCAAACTTCGCAACTGCCAGCGTTGGTTTTTCCAAAGTGGTGTTAATGCTGAAAGAGATCAAGCAGATTGCCCGTGATATTCTCAATTGGGTATTTGATGATTGGAAGGAACTGAATGGCTGGCAAGACCGGAACATCGATTTCATTTTTTCCGACATCGACCTCAACAATGATGAAGGACCTCGCAAGCTACTGCTTGAACTTTATGATCGGAATATTGTGTCCAAGCATACCGTTCAATCCAAAATGGGTCTTAACCCCGATGTAGAAAATTCTAATCTGGAAACCGAACGTCCGAATCTGCTTCGATCATTATCAGTCAAAGATCTTGCCGTCCTAGTGCAGTCTGGGATTGTGTCGGTAGAAACGGTTCAAGAAAGTCTTGGGCTCGACCCAGCAACCGAATCCCAGAAACTGAAGCAATCAGATGTGCAGAGTGTAGCAGCCTTATATGAGAGTATTCAAATCCCCGAGTTGCCGGAATGACTCAAGCCGAACGCATCCAAGCCGAAGTTGCCAAGAGTCTAGCTGCAGTAGATAAATATACTGACCAGCAGCTCAAGCCACTGCTTCGATCTCTGCAGCAAGCCTCCAATCAGATCAAAGGAGAATTGCTGTCAATTGCTGGTAAACGAGAACTCACTGATGGAATTCAGGTGAGACAATCCCAGCTACTGGGTATCCAGCATCGGATAGATGCAATTGTTGACAAGTTGCATAAAGAGCAATCTGTACTTTTCACCGGCATCAGCCGCGACTCATTTCAGGGCGGTGTTCACAGTGCAATCAACGAATTCGGAAACATCGGGTTCCCAACTTACGATACTTTGAATCAAGCAGAACGGTTGTCGTTAGCTACTGATGCCATGAGCGTGATCGATACCCAGGCTATCGATTTCCTGGTGAATTATCACCTTCAGTTACTGGGTAGTGTCACCAGACAACTGGCAGAAAGCATCAAGCAGGAGCTGAATGTCGGGATCGCATCCGGTGATGGGATTGCACTAATCGTTCAGAAACTGGGAAGCGTGATTACGAATCCTGAGGAATTTAGAGTTGCCGGTAAAACAGTGTTTAAGACTGTTCAACAAAGATTGGAAACAATCACCCGAACAGAAGTCTTACGTGCCCATAACCTTGGCCGTGAGAAATTCTACCACACAGTTGGCGTTAAGCAGGTTACCTGGATTACTGCCCAGGACGAACGGACTTGCCGCGTCTGTGCTCCCCTGGATGGAAAAGAGTTTGCCATTACTGACTGCCCTTCTCTCCCCCGGCATCCAATGTGTCGCTGCATCACATTCGTGTCTGCACCACTTACGATCTGTGGACAGGGCGAACCGATTGCCATGGCGGCGGTGGATGGACCTGGTTGTATCATGCCAAGTGGAACTTTACAACAAATTTCCAAGGCACAATTGGCAAATAGTTCCAAAGTACAGCAGGCGTTTCAAAGTGGTGATGTATCTCAGTTACAATTGCTTACAATCAAGGAACTCCAAGGTCTGGCGATGCAGAATGGTGTTGCCATTGCCCGAACGAAAAGTGACTTCATAGCACTACTAGATAAAGCAGAAATAGGAATAGACCATTCTCAGTTATCCGGACCTGCGTTGAAGGCGAAAATATCCCAGTACAAAATTAGTGCCCTGCGAAGTAAAGACGATCTAGTTAAGTTACTAGCACAGAAACAACAGGTGTCACCAGCAATTGTTGCACCGGTTGTACCCATCGTTCAACAGCAGGCTCTGATTGATCTTGCCAAACAAGAACTGGATCAGTTAGTCAGTACGGTATCGCTCCCCACTGATGTATCTGGATATCAGGATTTCCTGGCGGCGGTGACAGCTGTTGAAAGTAAGGTGACCTTGCTATCGAACGATCCAGCGTATGTGAACATTATCGGGCAGCCGTTGCAAAAAGTGCAACAACTGAAATCAACGTGGTTATCATCCATTGCCGCAAAATCCTCCAGTGATCTGAAAACACTGGCAAAGGATGCCAAACTCAAGCACTGGCAGTGGGCATCCAAAGATGAAATCGTGACATTGCTTGCCTCTAATGACTCAGCACAGCGTCAACTGGCAGTGGAGTCAATTGAGGCGAAGTACGCCAAGTGGGCTGAAAAACACGGTGGCAA
>JAOTSC010000017.1 GCA_030247525.1 bacterium
CCGAACTTCCCACCGGTACTACCTTCATGGTGCAGGGTTACTATAAGGATTATTTCAATCTCATTGGTACTCAGACTGAAACCTATGGTCCGTTGACAGTCGACCGTTATGCAAATAAAGCGTATGGTCGTGCTCGCGGTTTTGAAATCGATGTTGACCACACCTTTGAGAACGTTGCTAACACCGGTGAATTCCGGGCAAACATGACATACGACTTCTCGTTTACCGCCGGCAAGAGCTCATCGCAAGATGCCGATGCGCAGAACCGGTTGTTGGGTGTTCCCGCGTATACGGAAGAATATCCGTTGGATTGGGATGAGCGACACCGCATCAATGCAAGCACCGCTTTACAATTCCGCGAAGGCAAGTTCCCGCAACTGGGTAGCGTCCGGGTTCCGTTGGACGACTGGCTGATGTCGGTTGAGTTCCAGTATGGATCGGGTGTACCATATACCCCGTCGAAGTACACCACCGGACAAGACGCCAATACGATTCCGACGAACAGTGCACGGTATCCATGGACGGAAACCACCAACTTGAAGTTTGAGAAGTACTTCCGCTACGGTAGTAAACCGGCAAGCGGCGGTCGTGAGAGCCGTACAATCTTCACTGTTGGTATCGATATCAGCAATGTATGGAATCACAAAAACATTAACAGTCTGTATTCTGAGACCGGGAATCCTTATCAAGCGGTTCACCCGGAAAACCCGACGTATAATCCGTTTGACAATCGCGTAGAATACGATGCCAACCCCCGTAACTTCGGCCAACCAAGACAGATATTGCTTCGGTTGGGCGTGTCTTGGGAATAAGGGGAGCTGGGAGTAATCAATGAAGAAACGAATCTTATTGGCGGTGCTCTTTTTGTTGCTGGCAATGATTGTCGGATGCGACAAAGACGAGGGTACCCCGCCAGATATCACAAGAGGAACGCCGATTTCCGGTAACTGGTCAGGATCGCATGGCGGTGTTTTCACTGCAACTGCCGATCTGACAGTTCCGGCAGGTCAAACGTTGACCTTACAACCGGGTACTGAAATCCAGTTCGATCGGGGTGTCAAACTTGATGTTTATGGGAAGATTGTCGCGATTGGTAGTAAAGGTCACGAGATTATCTTTACTACTGGCGTTAACAGTCCCGACCGTGGTGTATGGGGTGGTGTTATCCTCCATACCAACACCGACACATCGAAATTTAAATTTGTACACTTCCGTTGGGGTTCAAAGTTTGAATTGGTTTCCGACACAATCGCAACGGTAGGCAATGTCTTCAAAGGCATTCTGTCGGTACACGATGCAAAAGCGGTAGTCGAGAATTGCAGCTTTGCCCGTTCGGGTTGGGATGGAGTAGATGTGCAGGGTGGACAAGGGTATGCCCGGGTCGATCACTCTATCTTCTTTAAAAATGCATTCAATGGTGTTCGGGTTCGTCATGGCGCACAAATCGTTGTGACGAATTCAATCTTTATTACGAATGACGACGCAGCTATCCGTGAAGCATTACCCGGTGGTGGTTCATTAACTGGCAACACGAACGATATTTGGAACAACGTTTCCAATCCACCGCGTGTAAGTGAATTAGGGCGAGTTATCCAAGCGATGCCTGGTGATATTTCGGTTGACCCAATGTTTGCCGACCCCGATAATTTCGATTTTACACTGTTACCCGGTTCACCAGTAATCGATCAGGGAGATGCCTCCTTTACTGACGATCCCGATAACACCCGAACCGACATGGGTGCTTATTACTATCATCAGTCACCCTATGAAATTTTTGGTCCGTTGCCGAGTCACATCGGACCCGGAACCTTTAAAGTCGTTTATGATGTTACCGTACCCCAAGACTGTACAGTAACGATCGCCCCCGGAACAGTTTTCAAGTTCGACGGCTTGTATGCTATGCATGTTATGGGAACGTTGCATGCCGACGGTACGAATGACAACTGGATAACCTTTACTTCCAACAAAGAAGCGCCTGACCGTGGCGACTGGAAGAATATTTACTTTGACGGGAATAGCGCAACTGGCAGTTCGATGAGCTATTGCAAGGTGAAGTATGCCAGCAATTTCACCCCTAACTCACATATTGCGATTGGTGGCATCTCTGTGAATGCGGCTGCGATTTCGCTCAACAATGTGTATGTCGAAGAGTCGCTGTTCGATGGAATTCACCTTTTGAACGGTGCTGCTGGTACTTTCCGGAATCTTGATATAAACGGGTTTGGCCATTACGGTATCAGTTGCGAGTTGAACATTGTTACTGCTGTTGAGAAATTCAAAATTCGCAATGGTTTGGGTACTGGAATCAATATTACCAATAACTCATCGCCTCATTTCTCGAATGGTCTCATTGTCGATAACGGCACATCTGGTGTTCGAATCGAACAACTTTGCAATCCGGTTTTCAATTTTATGACGATTGCAAATAACCAGTATAACGGGATGTCGGTGATTTCAAACTCGAATCCCACGCTTACGAATTCGATCATTGCGAGTAATTCGTTAAATGGTATTTAGTTCAAGATTTCTTCTCAGCTAACCCACTCGAACAATCTGTTTTATCGTTCTGGTGCCGATTCGACGGGTTTACTGGTCGTAATCGAAAACTTAACATCTCGGGCGCTCCCATTCGATACTACGGAAATAGTCAGAAATCCACTGTTTATTGGTGGAACGCCAACGGATTATCATTTACAAACCACGTCACCAGCTCTTCACCGCGCCAGCGATGGCACGGACCTTGGTGCTTATGGCGGCCTCGGTTTATTTAAACACTGACGGAAAGGGTTGATTGGATGCTAAGCAGGATTCCTCTTTTCCTAATGGCATTGCTGACTTCGACGGTGTGGGCCGCGATGGAAGTTCCGCGTGTTGCGCCCCGCGGGCCGGTTCGGAAAGATCCGCCCTCCGCACAAGTCTATAACTTGCAGATGGAAAACCGTGTCCATCGAGCCAGCGGCATTTGGATGAATATTACTAATTATGGCTTCTTCGGAAACCTCGGTCGCGAAGACGGTGATGCATTAATTGATCCGGAGTATCCCGGTGTCTGGGCACCACAATTAGAGTACCCTGGTGGTTCAAATCGCCAATACATGTTCATGGGAGCATTGTGGGTTGGTGCAATGATTCGCTCGCAAGGTTCCGAGTTTCCGCGGGTTTCGGTCGGTATTGACGGATGGACCAACCCGAATGGAAGACCGCGAGGTGAGTTTTTTCCGGGTGAAGGTTCTTCGAGCGGAATTATCGAGCGTAGCACGAAACTGAACGCTTACAACCGACTTGGCGCTTATATCACCGATACGACCAACGCGGTAAGTCAACAAGATTTTGAAGCTACCTACACAGATACCGTTAAAGGCCAGTCACTATACAATTCTAACGACGAGATCGATGGTCCTCACTTCCCGTTGGGTATTGAAGTGAAACAATCCAGCTATGCTTGGACTTACAACTACGCACAGAATTTTATCATCATCGATTATGAGTTTAAAAATATCGCCACGAACTATCTGAAGAACCTGTACATCGGGCTCTACATGGATGCCGACGTCGGTCTTGTCAGTGAAGGCGATCGTCATACCGATGATATCACAGGTTTTCAAGAGTTCTACTATCCACCGGTTCGTCCGGACGGATCTCAGGATTCACTTGTAATCAATACCGCATGGATTGCCGACAACGACGGTCGTCCCCATACCGTTGCTTCTGGTTCAGAGTTTACTGTACCGGATGTGTTTGGCGCTCGAGTGTTACGTGCTCCGAATCCCCGCTTGAAGACCAGTTACAACTGGTGGATTTCGTTTGGAACAGCTGCCAATGACTTTGGTCCATCTTGGATCGATGATGAATCGGAAGGTAACTGGACGGCTTCCTATGGTACCCCGATGGGTGATAAGCGGAAGTACCACGTATTGTCGAATCGCGAATTCGATTATGATCAATTGCGCGTCGATAACCGAACTTGGATCGAAGAACATCCCCAACGCGATTTAGATAATCCGGCGATTCAGCATGAATGGCGGGTACCTGATGCCGGTAATGCGACCGATTTAGCCAATGGTTACGATACCCGATTCTTGTTATCGTGGGGTCCGTTAGGTGTCTTCGATTACTTAGATCCACAAGGGAACCGAGTTTACCGATTGAATCCCGGCGAACAGTTCTCGATGACAATTGCATTGGTGATGGGGCAAGGGTTCCACGATCCTAACAACCCGCAAATCGGTAACACGAATATTAATAACAGCCGTTTCCGATTTGACTTGCTGCAACGTGCCGCCGCTCAAGCCGCCCGTGTTTACGACAATCCGATGAAAGATACCAAGACGCGGCGGTATCCAAACGGCGATGGGTGGTTTGGCGAAGATGTCGGTACTGATGGTCTCTTTGCGGAACAAGCAGGTGACAGTGTCGTGATCGATGGTATTTATCACGATATCTATCCCGGTCCCGATGCCGACGGCACGGAGAACAACGGTCGGATCGATTCGTTAGATCAAACCCGAACAGAATTTGCTTTACGAACCGAAGACATTCATCCCTGGAAACCGGCACGTTACGATTATACTTCGGGCAACGGTATTCTCGATCCGGGTGACTGTGAACCCGACTTCCTCGGACCGCCCCCGCCCCCGGCACCGGTGTGTTCCGTATTTACGACGGCAACTTCGGTCAAGATTCGCTGGCGACCAATGCCTTCGGAAGACCCCGCCTACTCCGATCCTTTCTCGGGATTGCAGGACTTTGAAGGTTATCGGCTGTATGTATCGAATACCGGACTGGAAAGTGAATTCTCGTTTATAAAGCAATGGGATCAGTCGGATTACGCTTATTATGCCGGCAATGATTCATTAGTGACGATTCCAGTGCCGCAGGATTCCATCGACCTCCATCCGGAATGGTATCCATTGGTTAGAACCGGGACCGATGGTAATCCAGTTTATCGGCGACCAGTCGGTGCCAATACGGGCTTTGCGGAGATTATTGACAGTATGCGAGTCACCGCGCGAATTACTCGTGGTGGTGTGACGGTCGATACGACGTATTGGGACAAGTATTACGAATACGAAATCAAGAATGTTGCGCCGATTTTTGCTCGCTACTATGCGGTTACTTGTTACGACTTTGGCGATCCGAAAGGTGGTACCGAGTCGCTGGAAACATCGAAAACCGCGACCTCTTTCCGAACTGCACCATCAGGTGAACCGTCGAAGAAGGTCGGAGTTGCACCGAATCCGTACCGGGTAGATCAGAATTACACTGTTTCGCATTCGGGTGGATTACAGTGGGAAAATCAGGATGATGGTACTGTCGACTTCTTCCCACAACAAGACCGGAGAATATGGTTCTACAATCTTCCGAAGCAAGCGTTGATTCGAATTTTCACTGTTTCGGGTGATGTAGTAACAGCTATCCCGCATAACATCGCGGGCGACAACAATCTCTGTGTCAATTTCGATTATGCCGAGTGCTGGAATCTCCAGAACCGGAATGAGCAAATGGTTGCAAGTGGCTTGTATTTCTTCTCCGTTGAGGATAAAACCCCAGGCGGATCAAGCACGATGCAGACCGGTAAATTTGTTGTGATTCGCTGATCGCTGAGCCGAGGAGTTTCTAATGAAACGCACATGGTTGCATATAATCAGGCTGATCCCTCTCCTCTTGCTGCCGGCGCTTGTGTTTGCGCAGGCGAAGGTCGGCACTTCGACCTTCCAGTTCTTGAAGATCGGGCCATCAGCACGCGCTGTCGCAATGGGCGAAGCATTCATCGGAATCGCTAACGACGCTTCTGCGACTTACTACAATCCGGGCGCAATGATCGTCATGAAACAGCCGAAATTCATGTTTACTCATGTGAGTTATCCGGCCGGTGTGAAGTACGATTATGTCGCTGGTATTTATCCGATGCCGCAAGTATACGGGGTTGCCGGAGCTTTCGTATCAGGATTAACTACAGACAATATCACTGAGACGACACCGGAAATGCCTTATGGTACTGGACGAACCTTCAACGTATCGGAATGGACAATTGGCGGCTCTTACTGCCAGCGGCTAACCGATAAGTTCTCAGTTGGCTTTACCGGACGTTACATTCGATCCGATTTGGCGGATGTTTCCGCGAATGGGTGGTCGGCCGATGTCGGCACCTATTACGAAACCGGCTGGCGAAATATTCGGATTGCTATGGTGATCCAGAATTTTGGACCGGACGTAAAGTACATCCAGACCGAACATACTTTACCGATGATTTTCAAGTTTGGCGGCGCTGCTGAAGTCTACAAGAGGAATGACCATACGGTTTTGGTGGCATTTGAAGGGTGGCATCCCAACGATAACATCGAAATGGTAGCAATTGGTGCCGAGTATGATTGGCGGAATTTTGTCCAGTTCCGTCTTGGCAAGAAGATTAACGGTGTAACTCGCGATTCTTGGGAAAAATACCAAGGAAATCGCACCAGTAACGATCCGTTTGTCGAGTATCCCGTTTTCGATGAAGATGGCGGAATATCATTCGACGGCGCATCGGTAGGTTTTGGCGTCAAGCTTCCAATGGGTTTGTCAGTCGACTATGCGTTGACAAACATTGGTTACTTCGGCGACTTGCATCGTTTCACGCTCAGTTATTCAATGAAGTGAGGGTAGTGTGAACCATCCATTGAACCGACGTTCCCTCGTCAAACTGGTTTTGGTGATTGCCGCAATATGCGCGGTTGCCATTCCTGCGATAGCGGTCGACGTTTCCGGTTCGGTTTCCGGAAACTGGACACGAGGATTCAGTCCCTATCGGATAGTCGGAGACATTACCGTGCCTCCCGATTCGGCGCTTTTCATTGAGGCGGGCGTTGACGTTGTCTATACCGGTCCGTATGCGATATATGTGAATAACGGGGCAGCTCTGCGCGTCCGCGGCGATTCCATTGTCGGCAGTTCGACATCGTTGGATACCGTTATGTTCCAAACCGACCCCGCCGTAACCGATACGTTACAATGGGGTCGCGGGATCCGCTTTACGAATGCAAACAACTTCTCGGAAATACGTTACGCAAAGTTTGCTCGTCTTCGTGCCAGTGGCGTTTGGCCAGAGAATAACGGCGGCGCATTGTATGTCGAAGGTTGCAGCCCAAAGATAAAGTTCGTCGAATTTTATCGTTGCAAAGCGGCATTCTACGGTGGTGCAATGCACTTCTGGTTTTCCAGCAGCACGGTCGAGCACGCATTGATCGACAGTTGTAACGCTATTGAGGGCGGCGGCGGCGTTGACATGTGGTTCTCCACGATTACTTTCAAATTTGTAACCGCTGTTTCCAATTACATCCCACTTGCGATTCAAACCAATGGCGGGGCGATTTTGGTTGGTTCAAGTTCTAATCTGTCATTGTCTCACTGCGTTCTCTATCGTAATGAACTCCCATTAGATAGCGGTATCGCAAAAATCGGCGATGGTAGCGCATATGTTGCGCGTTACAGTTACTGGAGAGCGATTTCCGCCAGCAATGGTAATGTATCAACTGAACTGAACAGCACTCATTGGACGCAAACTCCACCATGGAGCCCCAGCATTGTAAGTCCTTTGATCGACGCCGGTGATCCCAACGAACCGGTCGGTGCAGAATTGCTGCCGAATGGCGGTCGGGTTAATGTCGGCTATTACGGACAAACAAGTTTAGCAACCAAGTCGGTCGCTGTTGCTGAAATATTCCCCAGTCCCATCGATACGATAAAATTGGGGGATTTAAAAATCGGTAAACAGATTAGTGCGACAAAGCGCTTTCGTAATATTGGACGGGCTCCATTAGCTCCGTTGTTCATCAAGAACATGCACTCGGATAATTCTATCGTCCTGATCCAATATGGCGACTCACTGGTTACACAAATCGATAGTCTTCGACCGTTGTATCCAGATAGCACTTTTGAGCTTAAAGTGTACTGGCGCCCCACTACGATTGGCGTGCAGCGTTCGCACATAACGTGGCGTTGGAATGACCGCGACACGAATTATGTTTATGACACGATTGTCGTGCAAGGCAACGGTATCAACCCCCGAATAAATGTAAATGTTGACACATTGAATTTCGGCGAGCGGTCAAATTACTCACGCGACACCTTACGTGCAGTGTTATCGAATAGCGGTACTACCGAACTAAGCGTTTCCGCGATTTCAGTCGGATCGGTGTTTGACGGTGGTTTTGGATCAACTTTAACTGGGGCGGCACGAATCCCAGTTGACTCGACGAAGCAACTGAATGTTACATTTGAACCGGACAATGTGGGATATTTTGCTGCTCGGCTTTCCATCGTGAATAACGACTCATTACGATCGATTTATGTTCACGGTTACTCCCGCGGTTCTTTCTTTGAGTCGGATACATTCTATCATGCGGGCTTTGTTCCACAAGGTTCCACCAGGGATTATCAGGTAAGGGTTTATAACAACGGAAATGCAACATTACAAATTGACAGTGTTGTATTCAACAATCCGATTGTTCGAGCAAATTTTACTTCACCGATTTTGATCGGCATCGCCGATACCGTACTACAACGTCCCGATACTGGATTTATCCCGATTGTTTTCGCGCCAACAGCACTCCGTACCGATACAGTACGCGGTATTGTCTACACTAATGATGGGAAACTGGATACAATCCGGATTATTGGACGGGGTATTCAATATGGTGAGTACATCTCGAATTCAATAACCGGGATTCTGGAACCGGCAACCAGCGGTATTCCTTATGTGATTACCGGTGAAGTATCGATTCCGCGAACATCGACTCTTCGAATTCGCCCCGACGTTCACATTCTCTTTGAACCGGGTTCATCGCTGAAGGTGGAAGGCACGATTATCGCTGAAGGCACCCAGACGCAACCAATCGTTTTTTCTGCTCAAGATTCATCTAACTTCCGTACACCGTTCTTGGTGTTTAATGAAACATCGGGTGACAACAAGTTATCGTTCGTAACAATAACTGGCCCTGACGCCGACATTACTGTTCGACAACCAATGATTACAGCCACGCGCTCAAACTTCACCCTTGACCATTGCTCAATAATCGGCGGTAATGCCACTGATGGCGCTGTAATGAAGTTACTTCTAAGCAATGCGAAGTTAGTTCGTTGTGAATTGAGAAATCACACCGCGACCAATGGTGGTGTGATCGCTTTGGTCGATAGCCGGGCTACAACTATCCGCAGTGTATTTGCGGACAACCGAGCTACCGGCAACGGTGGTGTGATTCATGCCGGAAATGGTTCAGAAGTTATTTCGTACAACGATCTCTTCTTGCGGAATCACGCGGCATACGGTGGTGTGGTCGCCATGTTCGACAACTCTGAAGCAACAGTTAACAACAGCGTATTCCATAATAACATCAGCGACTCCATTGCAACTATCGGCTACATGTCGCAGTCGGTGGCAAAGATATCTTCTTCGATTATTACCGGAACGCAAGGTTCAGTTGATTTTGCCGGGCCTCTCGGTAGCTATTCTAATCCGTTGATCAGTTTTTCGTTGATCGAGCGGTCGAATAGCGCATATACTCCGCTCGCCTTGTGGAATAACGATACGGTGAATTTCCAGTTAGTCAGCGGAGCTCAAGCAATCGATGCCGGCGATCCGAACCCATCGAAGAATGATTATTGGTTCCCACCAGCGATGGGTACAGCGCGAAATGATGCTGGACTCACCGGCGGACCGAAGTCCGGTGAAGGCGAGTTGAATGCGATGGGCATCCTTTTGATGGACAATCCGGGAATTGGCGCTCTACCGGACGTTGCGATCTATCGAATCGATCCGAATGTTACGGTTGATTCTTTGCAGTTCGTACCAACTTCGGGAACACCGCAATACTTGCCATTGACAGTTCTGCCCAACGGAACCGACATCTACCGCAGTCGGATCACGACGACCGGATCGGCAACGGTGACTGCGATAGGTCATAATACTGCGAATCCAGCAGAACGATATCGTGTAACCCGTCTGGTCGGAGTCGTTCAATCGGGCACGATGGCAATTGGTCCATGGACGGTTGGTGTTTCGGAAGGGGCTGGATTCGTCCGTGCGACATTGGCAATTTCGAGCGAGGCGACCGGATTTGGTCCGGATATTGAAATCGGCGCGTCTTCAAATCGTATTGTTACTCTGACATTTGATGGTGAATTGCCGGGTGGCCAGCGATTTGCTTTGTTAAAGCAAAGCAATGGAAACTGGATGGAAGTAGCTTCAGTAACGCGTAGTAATGGCAGTGCTACCGCCGATGTTACCGGTTCTGGAACCTATCGCATCATGGCGGTGGAAGATTTGACACCTGTCGTTTCATTACCTACGGAATTCGCATTATCTGATGCATTCCCGAATCCATTTAACCCTGTGACCTCGTTGAAGCTATCAGCACCGATCGCTGGATACTACCGAGTTACAGTGTATGACTTGCTGGGTCGCACCGTTGCAGTCTTACTGAATAGCGATATTTCTGCCGGAACGCACACCCTCCGGTGGAATGCAACGACAAGCAATGGCGCTCCAGTTGCTGCTGGTATTTACTGGGTGAAAGCCGAAAGCGCCGCGAATTCGGCGGTACGTAAACTGGTCTTGATGAAGTAGGACAACCGATGAAAAAGATCATACCGATTCTCTTCACGGTGTTGCTGATTGTCGGCTGTAAAGACAGCGACGACGCAACAGGACCCACGGGCGATCCGCGTTCGCTCGTCAACACCGGCTGGGAGCTGTTTGAAGTTGGCGAGTACACTGAAGCGCTATCGAACTTTTCGTTAGCATCGAGTATTGACCCGGGTTATACCGATGCAACGATTGGGTTGGGGTGGGCTAACATGCGGGTTACACCGCCACGTTTGACAGACGCAATAAATGCGTTTGAATCGGTGTTGCGGGTTTCCGCAAACTCGAACGATGCACAGGCGGGCAAAGCTTTTGCATTGCGCGGTAATGCCCAGTATAGCGAAGCTGAAGCAGCAGCGACCGTATTACTAAGCCGTTCGACGATTTGGGAATTCTCTCACGACGAGTCGGTGAATCGCCAGGACTTGTTAGTTTTGCGAGCGGCATGCCGGTTCTTAATCGGCAATTATGCGACAGCATTGACAGCACTGCAAGAAGTAGAGCCTACCTTTAGCGTCGATGTCTCGACCATCGAAGGCAGAACGCAATTGGGTATTCGCATTGAGGAGTGGACACGACGATGAGTATAATTTCCCTCAAATCTACGTCGGCTTCACGGCGATGGTGGTTCGCCACCCTCCTTGTCGCTGGTATGTTGCTTACAATTGCCGGCTGTGCAAAATATGATGGTTCGCAAACAGCGAATCAGTTGCCAATTGTCGAGTTTGCAACGACGCCACGTGATAGCTCAACATTTAATGCTGCTCCAATCATTTCTTGGTTCGGTCGAGACCCCGATGGATTTGTCGAGCTTTACAGCTACGCAGACATCATCGATCCAGCAGCGTTAGCCAATCCTACTACCTATGTCCCGCAGATCCCACGCGACGCTTGGAAAACGACCGCTTCCACCAGTGATACCGTGATTTTGCTAACTTCGATTGGCGATACGACGCAACATATCTTCTATTTGAAAGCAACTGACAACCGTGGTGGCGAATCACCAGTGATTTACCGTCGGTTCGATCGCACCAACCAACCACCAAACGCTCCAGAATTACGGGCACCGGATGACAGTTGGTCGAACCGGGTCGATATCACCGATACGCTTTTCTGCATCGAAAACACCAATGATCTTTGGCCTGGCATAACATTCAACTGGCGCGGCAGCGATCCCGACGACCGGGTGGATCGTACGATTGCCTTAACCTATAAGTATTTCTTGATCAAAGCACCAAACGACACGATTGGTCGATTCGTCTCACAAAACTGGTCAACTACCAAGAACATCGTGCTCTCTGGTTTGGAAACTGGTTCTTATCGTTTCGAAGTATACTCTCGGGATGACGGTTTAACGGTCTCGAAAGTACCTGGAGTCTTGTATTTCTCAATTCTTCGGCCGACCTATGATCGAAACGTATTGATCTACATGGAAGGTTCGAACGCAAGAAACGGCAACAACCGTAATGATTTGCTGCACACGGATTCAGCTCGTGCTTACTATACCAAGTTGTTGAGTGATATCAAGACATCCTATCCCGAGTACCAGTATCTTTCTTACAACCAAAACGAACCGCACGATGTCGAGTTTTACATTCATGGTGGAGCGTTGGTTGACAGTCTGCCGCCGAAAATTCTGTTGTCACGATATCGTGTAATCCTTTGGATGCAAGACGTATTTCCGGCAGTCAACTCGGATGCTTACAACTACGAAAAGATTAAATTGTTCCGTGAGTACTTGCAGGTTGGTGGTCGCATGATGATTGCCGGTCGTCAATTGTCCCGCGTGGTATTTCCACCTCCAGCGAATGCGGCAACAGATTACGCAATCGCGAAATTGGCGTTTTTTAATACCTATTTTGGCGTTAATCTTCCTTACGATGCAACGTATGCTGGAAACTATATCACGCCAAATCGAGCAGAATTCATCGGCACATCTCCGGCATTCGATCCGTTTGAGAGGACCGATTTCGACTCTACCCGGATGCGCAATCTATTGTTTCCATTCACCGCCGCGAATCTTCCCTATACTGGATTGCCGGGAGTAGATTACATTGAGCGCGTTGGTGCATCGCGAACTGTTTTTACGTTTGTCTCGAACACCGACACGTTAAACCCGTATGTCGGTGGTGAAGATGCAACGGTGATTGGTACTGATGTTCAAGTGATAAACGGCCAAATTGTAACTTATCCACCTACTCCAACAAATTGCTTGATTCAAATCCAGCGCAACGGAGACTTGGAGAGTATCGACTCGGTAGTTAATCTTACCAAACGAAACAATGGAAGTGTCAACTATCGTGGTGAAGTACGGTCGATTACCGGTCGTTATGCCTTCATTAGCTATCCCTATGGCGAGCCTTGGCGGAACAGCGATACATTGGCGGTGTATTACTATTACCGTGCGACCTCTGAGCGCCATAATAAACCAGTCTGTACGACCTATGAAGCGACACAGACTGTTGGTGGAACTAATGTATCGCTCTTGTTAACTCGAACGGTAATGTGTTCCTATCCGTGGTACTTTGTAAACCAGACTACCGGTTCCGAGCAATTTGCAAGAATGTTGAATTGGCTGTTGGCTCCACCGAATTTCGATTTGCAGTAACATGAATCTTCGTAGTACTACCGTCCCCCCTCCTATCGAGGGGGGACGTTTCACTCCAGTAAAGATGTGGTCGTCTTTGGCGATTGCATCGATAATTCTCATCCTGTTTATTCTCGTTCAACCGTCCCCAATCACCAATGTCGATTCTGGTTTGAAATGGTACGGTGCAAAAATCTATGCTGAGACGAGCGAGCTTTCCTTACCGGAGAGTGATTCCACGTGGTTGAATCAATTTCAGTTTCCTCCGGTTCCAAAACCGTATCTCTACCCGGTCAATGGAAGTATCTATCCAGTATTCCCTGCAGTACCGATGGTATTGAATGGTTTGGTGTATCGCTGGTGGGGTGAGAACTTCTGGTGGTTTTGGACATTATTGGCGACGATGTCGTTGCTTGGTTTGCTGCTTTGGTATACCAAACCGTTTCTATTCAATCCCCATTTACTACTACTCGTTTTACTATTCGCTACCCCAGTCGCAGTGTATGGTGCGACTTATTGGGAACACTCGCTCGCTGCTTTCGTAGGCTGTGCTGGTGTAGTGTACTTACGTAGTTCACGACATTTGGTAACTCTGCTCGGAGGATTATTACTTGGGTTTGCTCCATGGTTTCGCCCGGAAATGGTTGCATGGAGTCTGCTGGCAATCATCGCGGGATGGGTGTTTCTCGCAAATCGACAACGGTTGTGGGGGACCACTGGATTGATAACTGGATTGTTGATTGGAACCTGGATTCAACACCAGTTAACCGGGACATGGTTGCCGTTGCAAGTGTTGTCAAACTATGAAACCGGAGAAACTGTTTTAACGCCGGGTAGTAATGTCCGTTTTCCAATTCTGATTTATTTGGAACTCGTGCTGGGAGCGGGCGACTGGTGGATTACAATCGTTGCCGTTCTGATGGTCATTGTTGGGATGATTGGATGGCGCTTGGGAAAATGGTATTCGGTTTTTTTACCTGCGACACTGCTTCTGTTTTTAATAACTCGGATGCTCGACCCGCTTCCAGTGTTTCATACCATACAAGCAAATGGACTGATTTATACTCTGCCGCTACTTCTAATTGCACCTTGGGGTGTTCGCAAACTTCCAAATCACTACATCTGGATTGCCGCCATAGCAGGGCTATTGATATCGATTGTCGCAATGGGGAAAGTAGCGCAAGGAATGCATTGGGGAATGCGCTTCTTCCTTCCGGCAGCTTTTCCTTTAACAATTGCAGCTATACAGGCGTTGCGAGAAAAACCGCTCTCGAAGTTTTCGGCATGGTTGAGTGCAGTAGGTGTCTTAGCAATCACTTTCTATGGAGTGTTTTGGCATTCTGGAATCGCTTCCCGGCAAATCCAATTTGCCGATGTAGTAAGGCAACAACCTGAGCTGATTGCAACTGATGTAAGCTGGATCGGTGGCGATTTAGCGCCACTACTCAGTGAGCGTCCAATTTCCTTTATTCGTGATCGGGAAAAAATGGGTAGGTACCTGTTAACACTTAAATCACGTAATATCACAACATTTCAGTACGTCCGGAGCAATAGCAGCGATCCGCTAACCCAAATGGCACCGAATTTGGAAAAACTCATTGCGTTGCGTCGAGTGGTTGCTGCACCAACACCAGAAAAGGGATATGACTACCGATTGGAATTCTATAATCTTATCGGTGACACGATTTTGTTTGGATCATTAGCAGGGGAACTGGGAGCACTACAGTTTCTGAAAGAAGATTCGACGGGTTTGGAAGACGTCCGCTTGGCATTACGGTGGAATCCTGATGATTCTCGACCGGCAATTGCATTGTTGGTGTTTGGTATTGAACATCGTACAGGTCGTTGGATCGATGAAGCCTTACGGTACTTCGATGTTCATCCTGTTCCCCAACAATTTGAAGCAATGGTAGCGGAAGCAAAGCGATTCAGAGTTTATATGCCTTAGCTAAGTTTCGTATTTCTATAGAGAAAACATCCGCTAATAACGGATGCTCTTGATTGCAAACCATTCCTCATGAACACCGAATGCGTTCATTGCAAACACAAAAAAATTTGATTGAAGTTATTGAGCGTTTACCCTTTTATGATCGGTTGAACATTTTCGGCTTGCGGACCTTTGGGACCATCTTTCACATCAAATTCTACTTCCTGTCCATTTTCCAATGTTCGAAAACCACCACCCTGAATTGCCGAATAGTGAACGAATACATCGCGACCGCCATTATCCTGAGAAATGAAGCCGTATCCTTTCTCTTTCGAGAACCACTTCACTTTACCTTTCACCACCAGAATCCTTACTCCCACGGTCCGTGGGTCTTAAGTTGAGAAATCGTATTGACGGGTTCCGCATTCTCTAACATAGGAAAATCGGTTCCGGTGCGGGAAACAATCCAGACAACGACCCGAAAACACGTACTACGCGGGAGTATACGTATCTGATTGAAATTGCACAAGGTTTTTTTATTACGTGTGAAAAAAAACACTCCTGTCGGCAATACTTTTCATTTCGCTTGGATGCATAGACAAGCTTTCGTGTTACTGATGTCCTTGAAATGATTGCAATTGAAACACTTTCCCCGGTTCCCATTCATTTGGTAGATATCGCATCACTTCCTCTTGGAGTGACATTTTTTTTACACGCTCTATAGGGATCGAGTTTGCTAACAATAGCCAAGCAATTGACCGTGCTATCGCGTTTCGCACCGCTGTCGGCTGAAAGCCTAACTCACTTTTCGCTTTGGCTGCATCATAAAAACCATAACGTTGATATAAACTGCGAAATCGCTTGAGTGTTAACTGGGGGGCCTTTCTCCGAAGTTTTGCATACGCTTCCATCGCTTTTACAGCAAGCGAACCAGTTGCCTTTCCCAACTCCCAACTTGGTGCAGATAATCCTGTCAGTTCAGCAGTCGTATCATAAAACTCGCGAATCGTTAGATTTCCACCGGTTAAGATGTATCGCTCCCCGGGAATGCCCCGTTCTGCCGCCAAAAAATGTCCAACTGCGGCATCCGTGACATCGACAATCGACATCCCTCCGGGAATCGTTACCGGAAGTGATTGCATTAAAAAACGGTGTACCATTTGAGTCGATGGTGTTAACCGATAGTCATAATATCCCAATAGAACCGAAGGGTTTACCGTTACAATTGGAAGTCCGGTCGCCAACTGCATTTCATGAACGAGTTGTTCGGCACGGGTTTTTGCTTCAACATAGGGACTATCGAAATCATCGTTCCAATGCAACTCGGTTTTTGGTGAACGAGCATTACGGGAATACCCGATGGCTGCGGTAGAAGAGGTATATACTATCCTTTGCAGGGTAGAGCATTTTATTGCCGCTTCGAGAATGTTTTTAGTTCCCGTTACGGCAGTCTCTAAAATTGTGTTTCTCTTGTGAGGATGGAAATCAAAAACGGCGGCGGCATGGAATAGGTGAGTACATCCTGCTAATACGGAGTTTAGTGAAGCCGGTTGCAAGATATCACCGGTTACGACCTCAACCGGGAGACGTTCGATCCCAATTTTATTACTTTCAGAGCGAACCATCACACGAACCGGGATTCCTTGAGCGAGTAACACCCGAACCAAATTCGCCCCCAAATGACCCGTTGCACCGGTTACTACTGCGTTCATAACAACTCTGTTTGCGTTTTTCCCTTAGAATACAACATTGAATACTAACACCAAAATAGAACAAATACACATTGCTTTCGGAAATTGCTTGCGCCTAAAACTGGAAAGTCTTACTTTGTCGGCAGTTTGAAAGATTTGCCGGACGGATTCTCAGCGAGCTTGACATCTCCGGTAAGTCGGTATATTTTGTAGCCTATTTTTACTGAGCTACAAATGGGCAAGTGGGGGAACTCGAGCTCTATTTGTGAACCCCTTCACCATGAGTGTAAGATAGTGTGGGTTGGATTCACGCGATAGTTCTCGAATTGCCGCAATCCGCTTCCCCGCAATCAATCCATTTCTCGAAATCTCAATCGGATAAGGGTTGCAACCCGATGAAGAATCTGGTCCGAGCAGCGGTCAGTGTTGGTATAATCCTTGTGCTCGTATTGTACTGGTGGCGTCAAAACCAGTGGAATACCGGTTATCAACCAACTCAACCGATTGCCTTCAGCCATAAGTTGCACGTGCAAGGAAATAAAATCGACTGCATGTATTGTCATGTCGGCGTCGAACGCAGCGCACACGCTACGATCCCGCCGGTTAGTGTCTGCATGAATTGTCACTCCATCGTACGCACGGATCGCCCGGCGATTCAGAAACTTACGGAATTGTATAACAGCGGAAAACCGGTGGAATGGGTGCGAATCCATCGGCTGCCCGACCATGCCTATTTTAGTCATAAGTGGCATATCGCTAAAGGATTCGCCTGTGTCGAATGTCATGGGCAAATCGAACAGATGGATGTGGTGCAACAAGCGAAACGTCTCGAGATGGGGGATTGTGTGAGTTGCCATCGCCAGAATAACGCGCCGACCAGTTGTAATACCTGTCACCAGTAAGCGAGGAACGAATGAGTTTGAACGAACAAAAGCCGCGCTACTGGACTACGATGGAAGAACTCAACGGTTCCGATACTGTCGAGCAAATCCGGCGCGAAGAATTCTTTTCAAAACCCGCAGAAATGATGAATGAGGCGGGCGAAGTCAATTTCCATCTTTCCCGGCGCGATTTATTAAAATTAACTGGCGCAGCGATGGTATTAGCCACGGTCGGTTGTGCCCGTCGACCAGTTGAAAAAATAATTCCTTATGTTGTAGCTCCCGAAGAAATTACACCGGGAGTTGCTGTTTGGTACGCCAGTACCTGTAGCGGTTGTGCTGCACAGTGTGGAACTTTGGTGAAAACCCGCGAAGGTCGACCGATAAAATTGGAAGGGAATCCAAATCACCCGGTCAATCATGGGAAACTGTGTGCCCGCGGACAGGCAACCGTCTTGGATCTATACGATCCCGACCGCTTGCAACAACCGACAAAGTATTACCGTGGTAAACGGACACCGGAACAAGTTACTTTCGCTCAAGCAGACGAAGCGATTCTCGCGGCATTGAAAAAAGCTCCCGGCAAGATTGCTATCGTCGGAAATCATCAGAACGGCGTGGCTATGAAGCGAGTCTGGCGAGAGTTTGCAGCCGCGTTTCCAGGTGTATCGCTGTTTCAATATGACCCGTTGGGCGAGGACGATTTACTGCGGGCACAATCGGTGGTATTTGGCACTACGGTGCGTCCCCGCTACCGCTACGACCAAGCCCAATATCTGGTCTTATTTGGTCACGATCCCTTTGGCAATTCAGCATCTCCGGTGGAAGCGGCGCATGGATACGGTATCATGCGAAAACCCTCGAAAGAGGATATGGCAAAAGTGGTATCGTTTGAACCGGCGATGACATTATCAGGTGCCAATGCCGACGAGCGATTCTTAATATCCCCGGATGATTTAGCACCGATAGCTTATTCGCTTGCGTATGTACTCACGCAGATGGGACGCAATGCATTCGAGAAAGAGGAAGACAACCAGAAATTACGCAATGTGCTGAGCGCCTATGCCCCCTCGAAGATTGAGAAGAATACCAACCTTCCCGAAGGGCTTATCAAGCGGTTGGCGAAAGAAATCAATCGGTATCGCGGAAAATCGCTCGTTGTAGCTGGAAGTACTGCCGTACAGGGTAACAATTCTCTCGCACTGCAAATTGCTGTTAGCCTTGTGAACGTCTTGCTGGAAAACGAAGGACGAACGGTCGATGGTTCCACATGGTTCTCCCAGCAACGACTCGGTACCCAACGTGACCTGATCGAATTTACCAAAGAATTAAAGGCAGGAAAGTTCGATACCGTTATTTTCGCCGGAACCAATCCGTTGTACCACGCTCCCGCCGAGCTTGGCATTGCTGAGGCGTTACAGTCCGTAAATTTGGTCGTATCGCTTGCCGACCGGATTGATGAAACGGCATTACAAGCCGATTGGATTTTACCGTTATCCCACGGATTAGAAACTTGGAGCGATGTCGCGCCGGTTAACGGTTTGTACGCAATAAAACAACCGGTAATCACTCCCTTATACACCACTCGTTCGGTCGAAGAGAATCTTTTGGCTTGGACAACCGCTGCAACGAAAGCAGGAGCGGCAGTCCCCACAATGTTGGAGTTCATACAGGAGACTTGGAAGCAGACGTTCATGGCGGAAGCCAGCACCAATACATTCATTGAATGGTGGAATGATAAATTACGCGATGGTTTCTTTGGCACTGCCAAAACTGATGTTGCTGTAACACCGCGGAAAGTATTACCAGAATCGGTAAATGCCATCCGTACGAAACATAGCGACCCGGTCGATTTACAATTAGTGTTACAGACCACTGCTATTTCCTACGATGGAACGCAGCGAAACAACGCTTGGCTAATGGAAACCCCCGATCCGGTTTCCAAAGTGTCGTGGGATAACCACCTTTCGCTCTCGCCATCTCGCGCAAAGAAACTGGGCGTTCAAACCGGTGACATTGTCAAACTGACCCTTGGAAGTACGAATGTCGAAGTGCCGGTATACATTCAACCCGGTGTTCATGCGAATGTCGCATTATTGGCATTGGGTTGGGGTCGCACAGCCGGTGGAAGAATTGCCAATAAAGTGGGAACCAACGGTTTCCCCTTGACCCAAGTCTCCGGAGACCAAATTCAGTTTAGCGGATTGTCGATAACACTTACGAAGACCGGTCGTACCCATAAACTTGCGAATATGCAAGGGCATAATTACATCGAAGGCCGCCCGATTGTTCAAGAAACGACCTTCGACAAGTGGCGTGAGAATCCCGAATCGGGTGGACACCACCGGCCGGAAATGACTTCGATGTGGGGCGCTCCCCCGAAGGCCTTAAATCCTCCGGCAGGGGAACCGGTGCGTTGGTGGATGTCGATCGACTTAAATTCGTGTATCGGATGCAACGCCTGTTCGGTCGCTTGCCAAGCAGAAAACAATATTTCCGTTGTCGGGAAAGAACAAGTGCTGCGCGGCCGTGAAATGGCGTGGATTCGCATCGACCGGTATTATTCCGGCGATGAAGAGAATCCCGAAGTCATTCATCAACCGATGCTTTGTCAGCACTGTTCTCATGCCCCGTGCGAAACGGTCTGCCCGGTGGTAGCGACAACCCATAACGATGAAGGATTGAACGTTCAAACCTATAATCGTTGTGTCGGAACCCGTTACTGTTCCAACAACTGCCCGTACAAAGTGCGTCGCTTTAATTGGTTGGCTGATAACACAGCGTACAGCAGCCGCAATATCCAACACCCGATGGAAATGGTTCTCAATCCCGATGTAACCGTTCGATCGATTGGCGTAATGGAAAAATGCACCTTCTGCACGCAACGAATTCGCGAAGGGCACGATTACCGCAAAACCAACGGACTCCAAGCGATTCCCGACGGTCAGGTCAAACCTGCCTGTGCGCAGACTTGTCCGACTAATGCGATTACCTTTGGCAACATTTTGAATAAAGAATCGAAGATTGCTGAAGTGTCGCAGGATCCCCGCGGATTTTTAGTTTTAGAAGACTTAAACACCCGTCCCGCGATTACCTATCTTCGCAAACTGCGGCACCGGATGCCGAAGACTTGGGATGAGGCAGAACATCACAACGGCGGCGAACATGCCGCGCCGAAGAATGAGGAGCACGACTCCGGTAAAGGGAAGGTATGAGTACCGTTACACCGTACGCCGAAGCGCCGCTGATTCCGGAAAAGGTGACGATGGGCGACGTCACCGAGACGATTCTCAAACCTACCGAGCGGATGCCGGGAATTGGATGGTGGTCGTTATTCCTTGTTGCGGTTGGCATGTTGTCCGTGGGCGTGCTTAGCGTTGCGATACAGATGTATCGCGGGGTGGGAGTCTGGGGCATAAACCATCCCATCGGGTGGGCGTTCGATATCACCAATTTCGTATTCTGGGTTGGTATCGGACACGCCGGAACGCTAATCTCGGCAATTCTATTTCTACTCCGGCAGAAGTGGCGCACTTCGATCAATCGGTCGGCTGAAGCGATGACCATCTTTGCTGTTATCACCGCATTGATGTTTCCACTCTTGCATACCGGTCGTCCATGGTTAGCGATATACTGGTTGCTGCCCTATTGGCCGAACGAACGGTTATTGTGGGTGAACTTCCGCAGCCCGCTCTTATGGGATGTGTTTGCGGTATCGACTTACTTCACGATTTCGCTTTGTTTCTGGTTTACCGGCTTGATTCCCGATATCGCAGCAATGCGGGAACGGGCACAAGGCAAAATCCGAAAAAAGATTTTAGGTTTGCTCTCCATCGGCTGGAGCGGCACGATGCGGCAGTGGGTACACTTTGAAAAAGCGTATCTACTTTTTGCCGGTCTCGCTACTCCATTGGTGTTGTCGGTTCACACTATCGTTTCGTTTGACTTTGCAACCTCGATTATGCCCGGATGGCATACGACAATCTTCCCGCCCTACTTCGTCGCCGGTGCAATTTTCGGCGGATTCGCCATGGTGATGGTGCTGCTCGTTCCGTTACGCAAGGCGTTCGGGCTCGAGGAAATGATTACCATCAAACACCTTGAGTTCATGAATAAAATCATGCTCGCAACCGGTATGATGGTTAGTTACGCCTATGCGACCGAATTCTTTATGGCGTGGTATAGCGAGAACCAATACGAACGCTTCGTGTTCTGGAATCGGTTGACCGGACATTACTGGTGGACGGTGTGGTTGATGATAACATGTAATGCGATTATTCCCCAGCTCTTCTGGTTCAAGAAAATGCGAACCTCGATTCCCGTGATGTTCGGGGTTGCCATTATGATCAACGTCGGCATGTGGTTTGAACGTTTCAACATTATTGTTACATCGCTCGCACAGGACTTCTTGCCGTCGAACTGGGCGTTTTACGAACCGACCATCTTTGATTTCGGTGTCACAATCGGTTCGTTCGGATTGTTCTTCACATTGTTCTTGTTATTCATTCGGGTGTTACCAACGCTCTCATTAGCGGAAGTTAAATCGGTATTGCTAAGGCCAGCTGGCGATAAGCACCGGAAGGAGTCGACACATGCTTAAGATCAAGGATGTGTTAGCGCAGATTATGCCTCCGGCGAAAGTACCGCTGACGATTGGCTATTTCGATTCTCCGGAGCATTTAGTCGAGGCGGCGGAGCATGCGATGGATAATGGCTTCAAAGATGTCGACGCCATTACGCCGTATCCCATTCACGGACTCGCGGAAGTCTTGAAGATTTCCGATTCGATGATACCTTGGGCGACGCTTGGTGCTGGTTTATCAGGAGCAGCGCTAATGTTGTGGGTGCAATGGTATACCAGTGCGGTCGATTACCCGTTGAATGTTGGTGGGAAGCCATTGTTCTCTTGGCCAGCATTTGCGCCAATTACCTTTGAAGGTGGTGAGCTGATCGGTGGTGTCACCACATTTGTGATGTTGCTGATTACTGCTTACATGGCACGTCCGCATGCCGTCATTAAGAATAAACTTGATCCAAAATTGACTGATAATCGGTTTGCTTTACTCATTCCCAATTTTTCCCATGGTGATGATGTAAAAGCGATGGAGTTTTTGAAAGGACAAGGCGCCGATGAGATTCGTCAACTCCCGGTCTGATCGCAGCGCGTTCCGGCGCACGACTTGGTCTTCGATAAGCGCAATCGTTATCCTCGCGGTTGTAGTATTGCTCATGAGTGGATGCGGGCCTCGCACTCGAACGGAGTTGGAGTTTGCTCCTCAGATGTACCGCAGTCCAGCTTACAAAGCGCAGGAGTATAACCCCATTACCGCCGAATTGTCGGTGATGCGGAAGCCTCCGGTCGGATCGGTTGCGATAAATGAGCATCCCTATCGCTATACATTAGCAGATTCGTTATTGCAAGACCAGATGGCGAATCCGTTTCCGGCAACCGAAGAGGTGCTCAAAGTCGGAAAGAAATACTACGATGTGTATTGCATCGTTTGTCACGGACCCAAAGGGGATGGGATGGGCTATATCATTCCCAAAGGAATGCAGATGCCGCCCTCCTACGTCACGGGTGCCGCTCGCTCATGGTCCGATGGACGAATGTATCATTTGATTACTCGCGGTCGCGGAAACATGGCGAGCTATGCCTATCAACTTACCCCGGAACAACGATGGGCGGTAGTTCATTACATTCGCGCACTCCAGCGCGCGGGTAATCCATCGACAGCGGATTTACAGAAATTTAAGAGTGGCGGCATCGGCTTTGAAAACGATGAGCCCGACACAACGTACGGCGTACTCTGGCCAAAGAAATAGCGCATTCCGGAGCAGCGGTTATGTCCATGCACGACTATAAGATTACGACAATTCCCAACCCCGGTCCCTGGAATGTTCCAGCGAAGACCATCTCGATGTTCACTGGCGTTGCGGCTATCGGCGCAATTCTATGGGGCATCGGTTTGGCAATGGATCCGTTGCGAGGATGGTCGGCGTACATCATCAATTTTTGTTTTGTCTTTTTCTTCGCATTGTCCGGCGTTGTGTTTACTGCCATTCAATACATGACGAGTGCACAATGGTCGCCAGCGATTCGCCGCATTCCCGAAGGGATGACAGCGTTTCTTCCGTTGGGAATTCTCTTCATCGCTCTCTATTGGTTTGGCGTACCGAAGCTGTATGAATGGTCAGACACCTGGACGAATTTTCATGGACTAAGCAGCGAAGTACATCGGACGAAAACAACGTGGTTATCGCAACCGTTTTTCACTGTGCGGCAAATCATCTTTGCGGCCATTTGGTTGTTGTTCGCAACGCTAATGGTGAAGAATAGCCTCAAGCAGGATAAGGAAAATGCCCCGCAGTTGTCGAAAGTCAATACCAAACTATCGATTGCATTTATTATTTTCTTTGCGTTGTCGTTTTCGGTAGCGAGTTACGACTGGTTGATGTCGCTCGAGCCGACTTGGTTCTCGACAATGTTTGGCGTCTATACTTTTACCGGACTTTTTCAGAGTGGTATTGCTGTCATTGCGATTTTTGCAATTCTCATGCGACGGAGCGGAGCACTACCGATTACAAAGAGCGGTCATATTCGTGATCTTGGCGGTTTCATCTTTGGTATGTCTACTTTTATGTCGTACATCGGATTTAGTCAGTATATGCTGATTTGGTATGCGAATTTACCGGAAGAGACATTCTACTTCATGAAGCGGTCGCAAGAAGGTTGGTGGATCATTTTTGTGTTACTGCCGCTCTTAAAGTTTGTAATCCCATTTGCTTTTTTATTGAGCGCGGATGCGAAGCGAAACGAAAAAGTATTGCTCTTTGTAGCGGGATGTGTCATCGCTGGTCAGTGGCTCGATCTCTATTGGATGGTACTACCTGCGCATTATGCAAAGCTAACGCTACCGGGGATCGCTGATGTCGGCGGGTTGCTGTTCTTTTCCGGGCTCTTTATCGTTATGACCCTGCGGTTCTACAAGAAGCATTCGGTGTTACCAGTGGGTGACCCGGGAATTCTGAAGAGCCTGAACTGGGGTGCTTAACTTAGTGATTCGGCAACTTGCCCGACGTTTTCGTTCGTTTTCGTTGCTTGAGAAGTTGTTTGCAATATTTGGAGATTTCCCGTCACTTGGGATAACCGATGAATAAAAAATCCGAGACTACTCATCCTGTTTTATGGTTCCTGTTAACTGCGATTGCTGTCGCTGTTGTGACGGTGATATTCTTGCGGGGATTTCAACAAGGGGTGAAGGTAGGGGCTAATACTCCGCCGGACTCCCTGCGCAAAGCCGATGCGCCGGTAGGCCCCGATTTCCGGAAATTAAGGATTGCCACTCCGGAAGTGGTTGCGAAGGGGAAACAGCTTTTTGCGACCAATTGCGTTAGTTGCCATGGTGCCGAAGGAAAAGGCGACGGTCCAAAATCGGCAGAGTTGAACCCCAAACCCCGTAACTATCAAACTGAACAATTCAAGAATGGCAACGCACCGTTAAAGCTCGCTGCTACGCTCCAAAAGGGATTGGGTCAAATGCCGGCATTCCCATTGATGCCGGTCGAAGATCGCTTTGCGATAGTCCATTTTGTTCGCACACTGATACCGAATCCGACCGATGACGATTCTGCCGCTATCGCCGCATTACCGACGCCGGAACAAAGCGTTAGTAACATTCCGGCTATTGCGGCGACCGAAGCGCCGGGACCGCGGATTCCAATTCAACTTGCCATGAAGTTGATTGCTGAGGAATCGAATACGCGCGGAGCTGCCTCGACTTCAAAACTGCCACTATGGTTAACCCAAAAGAATGTAAACGCTCGCTGACCATTCAAAGTTAAGTTAAGGAAGTCGAAAACGCGGATAATAAATCCGCGTTTTTTGTGTAAGTCTTGTTTCATCACAATTCTAACTACTGATAAATCCACAAAGTTCTGTGGAAATATTCGAAAACCAACTTAGCCTCTTGCATTTCCCGATTCCTGTGAGCATATTCGCCCCTTCAATTCGACTTTAATGGTCTACTTTATCGTATATACTAAGAGGACGAACGCTTCGGAGATATGAATGAAGCAGCATTGTAAGAAGTGGGCAGCAATTTTGCTACCGTTAATCGGCACTACATCGGCATTCGCAGCGAGCAGCGGGATGACGACGTGGTTGTTCGATCCGGTGTCGCCGATCTCGGAACAGGTGAAAAACGATTTTTGGTACACGATGGCGTTAATCATGCCATTCATGTTTCTCGCCCACGGTCTGTTGATTTATGCAATTGTAAAGTTTCGGGCAAAGCCGGGCGGTAAAGCTGCGAAGTTTCATGAGAATTTGCCATTGGAAATTGCATGGACGGCAATTCCCACATTGGCGATCATCCTCATTGCAATCCCAGCGTATCGTTTACTCAAGGCGATGGAAGTACCGCCGAAGAGCGATTTGGTGGTTGAGGTCGTCGGTCATCAGTTCTTCTGGGAGTATAAATATCTCAAGTACAACATTGGATATTCCGAAGCGCCGATTGTCGTTCCCGTGAACTCGGTAGTGACATTAAATGGAACCAGTGTCGATGTGATTCACAGTTGGTTCATTCCAGCGATTGGTGTGAAGTTCGATGTGAATCCGGGAAAGATGACGCACAGTTGGTTCAAGGCAACTAAAGTCGGACACTACAAGGGGCAATGCGCTGAGTTGTGCGGAAAACTGCATGCAGCGATGTACATCGATCTTAAAGTGGTGACACAGGATGAGTTCGATCTTTGGATACAACAAAAAGTGCGTGAACAGAGAATCGACGAAACTGTAAGTGTTGTAGCGGATAGTGCTAAGGCAATGCCAGCCGACTCGACAACGAAGCAAGGGAAATAACGCAATGAGCCATCCACCGAAAAGCGGTATGGTCGATTGGTTGACGACTGCCGATCACAAAAAAATCGGAATCATGTATCTGTTATTTGCGCTCTTCAATTCGTTATTTGGTGGCGCATTTGCTGGGTTTATTCGGATGCAGTTGTTCACTGCCGATGGTCATGTATTGTCTCCGACGCTTTACAATCAATTCCTTACAATGCACGGCTCGGTTATGATATTTCTTGTCGTTATACCTGCTCTCATCGGATTCGGAAATTACCTTGTGCCGTTGCAAATCGGCGCGCGCGATATGGCATTTCCCAAGATCAATGCATTCAGTTTTTGGATTAACTTGCCAGCAATGGTGCTCATGTACGGAAGTTTTATCGCGGTGGGCGGGGCGGCGCAAGCCGGTTGGACTTCCTATCCCCCACTATCGGGAAGAGAATTTTCTCCATCGCCCGGTGTTGATATGTGGATTTTTGGCGTTCACTTGCTTGGCATCGGATCGATTCTTGGCGCGATCAACTTCATCGTAACGATTCTCAACATGCGCGCTCCCGGAATGACGATGTTCAAGATGCCGCTCTTTACATGGACGTGGCTCGTAAACGCATCCATGATCCTGGTGGCAACGCCAGTATTGGCAGGTGCTGTTACGATGCTGCTAACCGATCGAGCGTTTCAAACCGGTTTCTTTCGACCTGCGGAAGGCGGCGATCCGGTTTTGTATCAGCATGTCTTCTGGTTTTATTCGCATCCGGCGGTATACATCATGGTTGTACCAGCAATGGGACTGGTATCGCAAGTATTGCCGGCGTTTTCCGGAAAAAAGCTATTCGGTTACAAGGGGATGGTGATTGCGACATCGCTGATTGGAATCATCGGATTTATGGTTTGGGGACACCACATGTTTGTCTCCGGCGTGTCGCCGCTGCTTCGTATGATATTCATGTTTATGACAATGCTGATTGCAATTCCAACAGGCATTAAAATCTTTTCGTGGCTCGCGACGATTTGGGGTGGTCAAATTCGTTTTACAACATCAATGTTGTTTGGTTTAGGATTCATTGGCCTGTTTACGATTGGCGGGATGGGTGGTGTGCTGCTCGCGGTGGTTCCCATCGACGTGCAAACCCATGATACTTATTTTGTTGTGGCTCACTTCCATTATGTCTTGTTCGGCGGCTCGATGATGGGAATTCTTGCCGGACTCTACTTCTACTTTCCGAAAATGTCGGGTCGTTTCTTATCGGAGAAAATGGGTAAAATCGTCTTCTGGGGAATGTTCCTTGGCATGAACATGACATTCTTCCCGATGCACTTACTGGGATTGTTAGGAATGCCACGGCGGATATACAACTATGCTCAACGCCCGGAATTCACCGGTCTTAATCAAATTGCTTCCATTGGGTATCTATTGATGTTTATCGGTGGCATGACGTTGATACTCTCAGTGATTCTTGCGTTGCGCAAACCGAAGACCGCCGAGGCTGACGCATGGAATGTGAACGATGTGCAACAAACGCTCGATTGGACGACGTCTTCACCGCCACCAGTCGAAAACTTTCCCAAGATTCCGGTGGTAGCGTAAATGCGGACTGCTACGATGACATGGAACGAACAGGAAAATCGCACCAGTAAAACGGGAGCGGTCAACGGGATCGTAACCGGCTTGACAGTGCTGGTACTGATCTCACTTGCGTTGGTGGTATGGGGAGGGGTGGTTCGACTTACCGGTTCTGGTCTTTCGATTCCGGAATGGCCGATTGTGAATGGTACGGTGTTGCCGCCGTTCACGGAATCGGATTGGCAAGCGGTTTATCAAACATACCATAACCGGATTCTGAAGTTGGAATCGGTTGCTGAACCAACGGTTGAGCAACTACGGCAGTTTCAACAGATGTTCTGGATCGAGTATGCCCACCGTGCGCTCGCGGCGATTGCCGGAATTGTGTTTCTAACTTTGTTCGTGCGCACGTTTCGCAATCGAATGCTGCGGCTTCGGATTGGGACGGGAATGATTGTTATCGCAGCAGCGTTGTTAACGCAAGCTATTCTGGGTGGATTGGTCGTCAAGACCGATATCAGACCTGAGTTGCTGTCGCTGCATCTTGGTACAGCGTTCTTCTTTATCGGAATGTTGCTCTGGACGGCGTTGCGCGCGGCTACGAATGAAGCGACACCCCGGATTTCGAGCAAGTTAAATACGACTATCTGGATGGGACTTGGATTCCTCTTTTTGCAGATTATGTCCGGTGCGTTAGTTGCTGGCACTTTCGCAGGACAACTCTACAATACGTGGCCGACAATGGAAGGGTATATCATTCCTCCCTTCGCATTTCTGTTCGATGAGAATATCGGAAACTTCTTGACGAACCTTGTGCGAAATCCGCTAACGGTGCAGTTCGTTCACCGATGGTTAGCGTTTCTCGCTGCCGGGATGCTCACAGTCGCTGTATTGATGAGCTTTCGATATCAAGTGTCGCCACGCGGAAAGTTTGCTTTGCGGGCTATTCCGACTTTGTTGACGTTGCAAATTCTCTTAGGGCTCGCGAACTTATTATTCAAAGTGCCGTTCTGGTTCGGTTTAGCACATTTGGTGACAGCGGTTCCCTTGTTTGCCGTTACAGTAGTTGCTGCGTATGAAACTGGTTACACAACCAATGCATTGTTGCGCGGGAAGGAGTAGGAAAAATTGAAGTTAGGAACGACAACCGTTGCCGCGCAATCGAATGTTGCTACATCAAACGTCGCAGGAACTTGGCGAGACTACTTCACGTTAATGAAACCGAGCATCATGCTGCTGGTGCTCATCACCGGGTTGGCTGCGCTTATAGTAGAAGGCTCCTTGTTTACCAAAGGATTCGATGCGATTTGGGTTACGATTGGATTGTTGTTGACCGGCGGCAGTGCAAACGCATTGAACATGTATTTTGAGCGCGACCGCGATGCGGTAATGACGCGAACTCGCAAACGGCGTCCGCTGCCACAAGGTAAAATTGAACCGCGCAACGCATTCATTTTTTCGGTTGCGATTGGAGTTATCGCAGTCGCAATGTTCGCCGTTATTTTTAATTGGCTCTCGGCATCACTTGCATTGTTCACGATTCTCTTTTACAGTTTGTTTTACACGCTCTACCTGAAACCTCGCACCGCTCAAAATATCGTAATTGGCGGAATCGCTGGAGCAATGGCGCCGCCGATCGCGTGGGCTGCGATGACGGGAACGGTCGCCGCACCGGCATGGATCATGTTTGCGATTATCGTCATGTGGACGCCGCCGCACTTCTGGTCGTTAGCGCTGTTCTACAAAGACGATTATGTGAATGTGAATTATCCGATGATGCCGGTTGTAAAAGGCGACGAAGCGACTCGCCGGCAAATTTTTTACTATTCGCTTGGGATGCTTGGAACCAGCGGATTGCTGTTGTTCAGCGGAGCGAGTTGGTTTTATGCGGTTTCGGCAATCGTCTTGGGAGTCTTGTTTCTGCGCACCGTGCTTGCATTGACGCGGAAGAGAGATTTGCCGAGTGCGCGCAAGGTGTTTGGTTACTCGATTCTGTATCTCTTCGTTCTGTTTATCGCCATGATGCTCGATGCCGGGATACAAAATCTACTCTGATGGAACCATGAAAAGAAACCGGAAATTCCTGGTTGGATTTATTCTCTTCGCGTTCGCGATGTTCGCGTTCGCCTATGTGAATGTCCCACTTTATCGGCTGGTCTGCCAAAAACTCGGCATTGCCATCGCGCCAGATGAGAAGAATATCTCACGGCTAACCGATGGACAAACTGGCCGCGAAATCAAGGTGCGCTTTAGCGGATTGGTAGCACAGGGTTTGAAAGTAAGCTTCGCCTCGGGAGAGCAAATCCAAACGATACAGTTAGGAAAAGAAGCACAGAACAAATACGTCTTCACGAATCTCACCAACGATACAGTTCGCTTTCGACCCGTACACAGCGTGTTGCCGGAAGACGCCGCATCGAAAATCAATTTGACGAAGTGTTTTTGTTTCGACGATCAGACATTACTACCACATCAACGCCTCGAGCTGCCAGTCATTTACACCATCGGCTCGAATCTCGACAAGGAAATCGATTACGTGACGATGCACTATACGCTGTTTCCCAAACCGACGAGTACAAAATGACGAATACTTTGGATATGAGTAGTGAATCGACCCGCCACCGTAACCGGAAACTTGGATTACTGCTGTCAACGCTTGCCGTAACGCTTGCGGTGGGGTGTTACATCTATCTCGACGTTACCCAATACAATCCATTTACGAAACCATCGATGATGGAACGCTCAGATAGGGGGAATGGACATTGAGTGAACATAATCAACCCAACTCGGCGACAAGCGATGTAATCCATTTACCGGAAAACAGTTGGTGGCCGATGGTTTTAGCGGTGGGATTGGGTTTCCTGCCATTCGGAGCACTGGCGCTGCTATGGGGCGGTACGATGGGTTATGGGATGCTCGTTTTCGGCGGGGCGGTCACACTGCTTGGAGTTGGCGGTTGGGCACACGCGATGATTCGCGAGAAGTTTGATGTACCGTCGGCAGTAGACGAATATCGTTGGCTAAAACAATCGGTATTGCTGGTGTTGGTTTCGGAATTTGCAATCTTTGCCGCATTCTTTGCCCATCATTTTTATTCGCGGTATCACTTCGCTGTTTGGCCTCCCGTTGGTTCGCCGGAAATTCCGGTCAAGCTCCCGGCTATCGCAACATTGATATTGATGACCAGTTCGTTGACGATGGAGTTTGCGCACCGTTTACTCCAAAAAGGGAAGCGCTTGCAAGCGGAAGCGTTGGTAGCGTCAACAGTTTTATTGGGCATCATCTTTATCACGATGCAATCGTTTGAGTATGGCTTTTTGAAGCAGTTCGATAATTTCACGATGAAAAGCGGAACCTTCGGAACATCGTTCTACATCATGACCGGGTTTCACGGATTGCATGTCGCCATCGGACTCGTGTTATTGATTGTCGTGTTAGTCCGGATGCGAATGGGACACTTTACGCCGGAACGGCATTTCTCGTTCCTTGCCGCGTCGTGGTACTGGCATTTCGTCGATGTAATCTGGATCTTCCTGTTCGGCACGATTTACTTGCTGTCGGCTCGAATCGTCGGATAGGATACATTACAGAGATATTCAAAAGGCGCTCGAACGAGCGCCTTACTTTTATGATCCTACTTCGGTACGTTGAAACCGCCAGACGCCAATACCAACCACCACAGCGATTCCGAGTAACGTCGTGATTACTGCGAACAAGACGGCTCCCGGTAACGTAGAAAACACTCGTAGCCATAATAGTCCCGCAGCGCCATAGGATTCGGTTCCACCGAGCAGTAGCATCCCGGTTGTGCGAATAAGTGCGACGGGATTGATCGCAAGGTGGGTAAAGAGCGCGATTCGATAGGATATCCCGCTCAACCAATTCGATAGCAAAATTGCAATCGTATCGCCAAGAATGGAGAAACTGAGCCAGACTGCCGATGCTGCGATAAGCGCACCAATTCTTCCTCGCGCAAGGATTCCGATCAGATTACCTGCACCAATGAAGAAACTACCCAGTAACCAAAACAACCCAAACAATGCCAGTACATCGAGAATTGCTGCACCACGCAAGCGAAAGAGCAAAGGCGATAACGCGATTAGACTTACAAGCAGTCCTGCTCCAAACAGAAGTACCTGTGCAAGAAATTTTGCGAGGTAAAGTTTACTGCGGGAAACTGGCAGCGCGAGCAGTAATTCGTCTTTTCGCAATGTACTATTGCAGTCGATGGCGGAAAGATGGATTGCGAGAAACGGCAATAACAAAACGCCGACTTGCACGGCAGCGATCAGAGATCGAAAGTCGCTACTACCATTCGTTCCTCCGAATAAGAACGACAACATGAATCCAAGTATCGCTGCGACGCTGTATATGAGCAAAAACCGTTGCCGGATTCCGCTCCGCCACTCCCAAGCGACTCGTGTAGTAAACGTACTCATCGGGGATCATACGCCGATTTGGCGACCAATTCAGACCAGGTGATGATTTTGCCGCCATGTTTCGCAAGCAATTGTTCCGCTTGTTGTTTGGTCGCAAATGCGAGGAAACCGAATCCCATTGGTGTCCGAACGCCGGCGGTAGCAACAAACACGGCGGAGTCGCCGCGCACCCATTGTTTCGTATCGAAAACGCCAACCCATACCCGATTCGGTTGTGCCCGGTTTTTATCTTCGATCAAACAGCCGATATCATCGTACTTCACATATTCGCCATTTGGCAGTATCGCTTGGGCGGCAAATCGTTGATCGCTTACCGCCATTTTGCAAACAACGCAAATATCTTCCCGTTGCAACGGCTCCGGTTTCGGTTGAGGTTTACAACCAAGCATCGAGATACAGATTAAGGCGGAGAAAATTACTCACGTATAC